>NZ_JAPCIY010000036.1:0-41184 GCF_027707645.1 Aeromonas sp. QDB30
GCGATTAAATCAGATCACAAACGAAGCCTTTTTTCTATCTATTTCAATTGGTTGTAGCTAAAGATCCTGTACATGATCACCGCCTTCCGTCACTGCGTCGAGGTTTCCATGATAGTCCTGCACCACCTGAACAAATCCCGCTCCCAGCGCATCATCTGGCTGCTTGAAGAGCTGGGCCTGCCCTACCAGATCAAGGCCTACCAGCGCGATGCTACCACCTTTCTGGCGCCGCCCGAGCTCAAGGCCGTCCACCCCCTCGGCAAGTCGCCGGTCATCGAGTTTGACGGCCGGGTGCTGGCGGAATCGGGCGCCATCACCGAGTACCTGATCGCCCGCCACGCTCCGGAACGGCTGGCACCGGCCACCGACAGCCCGGAGTATCCCGAATACCTGCAGTGGCTCCACTTCGCCGAGAGCTCCGGCATTCTGCCGCTGCTGCTCGACATGTTCGTGCGCAAGGATGGCAGCCCGATGCGCTTCCTGCCGGACTACGCCAAAGCCGAGTGCGCCAAGGTGCTGGGTTATCTCGATGAGGTGCTGGCAAACCGCAGCTACCTAGTGGCCGATCGCCTCACCGGCGCCGACATCCTGAACTCCTTCCTGGTGGATCTGCTGGCCCAGAGCGGCCAGCTGGCCCAGTTCCCGCACCTTGAGGCCTACTGGCAGCGACTCAACACCTATCCGGCTCGCCAGAAGGCGGCAGCGCTGGAGCGCGAGCTGGACCGCAGCGCCGAATAAACGGCGGTGCCCCGGTGACACCCTGCAAAACGCCCCGATGATCGGGGCGTTCTCTTTTCCGGCCGTCAGCCAGATATCAAAGCGCGTGGGACAGGATCCTGGCCGCACTTATTGTCCAGATCGCCCCTTGGCCAAGGGACTCAGGCCTAGAGGGCGCGAGAGAGGATCCGCGCTACCTTGTCGGGATCAATGTCCTGCTGCTCCCCGAGGGCGGTCAGGCCGAACAGCTTGAGGTTGGAACAGATCCCCGGGATGCAGCGCGCATCCAGACCATAGTCGGCGAGGCGGGTACCCACCCCCATCTGCTGGAAGAACTGCTCGGTACGGATGATCGCCTCCTCGATGCGCAGTGCCTTGTCCTCGCGGCTGGAGTGCCATACTCGCTCGGCGAACTGGGCCAGCTTCTCCTGCTTCTGGGCCGATTGCTCCCGCAGCAGGGAGGGCAGCACCACCGCCAGACTCTGGGCATGATCCAGCCCGTGCAGGGCGGTGAGCTGGTGACCGATGGCGTGGGTGGACCAGTCCTGGGGCACACCGCGACCGATGAGGCCGTTGAGGGCCAGGCTGGCCGCCCACATCAGGTTGGCACGCACCTGGTAGTTGGTGGGCTCCACCAGCGCCCGCGGACCGTTGTCCACCAGCACCTGCAGCAGCCCTTCCGCCAGCCGGTCCTGCACCTCGCCCCCCACCGGGAAGGTGAGGTACTGCTCGAGGATGTGGACGAAGGCATCCACCACGCCATTGCCCACCTGGCGCGGTGGAAGGCTGTAGGTGGTGGCGGGATCCAGCACCGCAAACACCGGTTGCACCAGCGGATTGTAGAAGGAGAGCTTGGCCTCCCCCCGGCTCACCACGGCGGCGGGGTTGCTCTCCGAGCCGGTGGCCGGCAGGGTCAACACGCAGCCCAGCGGCAGCGCTGCCTTGATGGGGGCCTTGTCCCGCAGGATCTCCCAGGGATCGTCCCCCTCGAAGCAGGCCGCGGCGGCCACGAACTTGGTGCCATCCACCACGGAGCCGCCACCCACCGCCAGCAGGAAGTCGATGCGCTCGCGCTTGACCAGGGCCACCGCCTCCATCAGCTGATCGTACTGGGGGTTGGCGCCGATGCCGGGAAACTCCAGCCACTCCCGGCCCGCCAGCGCCTGGGTCAACTGCTCATAGACCCCGTTCTGCTTGATGCTGCCACCCCCGTAGAGCACCAGCAGACGGCTGCCGGCCGGGATCAGCTCGGGCAGCCTGGCGATCTGGCCTTCACCAAAACAGATGCGGGTGGGATTGGCATATTGGAAGTTGTACACGGCAGAGCCCTCGGTTGATTGCATGCCGGGGAATTGTGCGCCTGCCGTGCCATCAGGTCAAAAACGGGAGCCTGTCGTCAAAAATACGATGCCAGCCTGCCGATGCCGGGCGCTCCTGCCCGGCTTTGCTATGGTGATAGCGGGAAGACGAGTTCGTCGCCCCCTCAAGCCCCTCCCGGGGTCCCTTTCCCACTCACAGGGTCTCTATCATGAAACTGAAGCACGCCTGGATTGCGGGTGCCCTCACCCTCTGTGCCCCTCCCCTGCTCTATGCCGCCGAGGTCACCACCCATGTGGCCGTGGCCCCCGGACAAGCCAGCCTGGCCGAAGAACTGACCGCCAGGGCAACCGTCACCGCCATCGACCTGGCCACCCGCAAGGTCAGCCTGAAAAATGCCGAAGGGCAGACCCTGGATCTGATCGCCGGGGAGGGGGTGACCAACCTTCCCCAGCTCAAGGTGGGAGATGTCGTGGCCTTGAGATATCTGCAACTGCTGGACCTGACCCTGCTCAAGGGCACCGCCGGGGTGAGAAAACGGGTGGTGGAAGTGGAAGGGGGCAAGGCGGCCGCCGGGGAGAAACCCGCTGCCGGCGCCGGCATGCAGGTAACCATCTATGCCGACGTCATCGATGTGGACAAGGCGCATCAGACCATCCGGGTCAAGGGGGTCGACCATACCCTGGCCCTCAAGGTGCAGGATCCGGCCCAGTTCGCCCTCATCGCCAAGGGGGACCAGATAAAGGCCGTGCAGACCACCGCCATCGCCATCGGGATCGCCCCCCAGAGTCCCTGAGCCCTGACCACGTCAGGCCGTGCCTCCCACGGCCTGCCGGCCCCGTGGCAAGGGGGCAACCCCTTGCCTTTAACGCCCAAAGATTTCCGTTTGAATCACGTCATACCTGGGAGGCGGATTTGCCGGTGAGGCGATCCATGGCCTCCTTGAGCATGGCATCGCGCTGCGCGGCCAGGTCCTTGCTCTGCGTTTCGCGCTCCTCGGCAGAGAGCGTCTTGTCATCCGCTATCCCCTTGAGCTGACGCTCGAGATCGTCAAATTTTTTGCGATCAAAGCCCAGGGCCTTGTCCACCATCTGCTGCACCCGCGCATCCTTGACGCCACCGGTCAGGACTGTGTTCTTGCCGTTCCTGGCCAGATGCTCGTAGGTCAGTGCCTGCTGCGCCTTGCCGGTCAGCACCTGACTGGAGAGGCTGACCTGCTGAGACCAGCCGCTCTGCTTGTCATCGCTGTCGCTGAGGGTCGCCAGGGCACGGTTCTGGGACGCGCTCTGGGCGAGTTGATGACCATAGGGTTTGATATCCATGAAGGCTCCACGCTCACTGCCGGCCTCGCCGGCTCCGGGGATGGTTTCCCCGCCATGGGCCGGAGACAGCAAAATGCAGGCCAACTTGAGTCCTCCCTCTTTCGATGGTTCAGCACGGGTCGCAGCACGCCTCCTTCTGCACTCCATGACGAGTGCGACCAGACCCATCAAAAAAAGGCGCCCGAAGGCGCCTCTTGTGGACAGAAGTCGGCTCGTCATGACATCAGCGACGGCTGATGTGGAGCGGGCCGAAGGTCTGGGCCACCGGCATGATCTCGATGCTGTTGATGTTGACGTGGGCGGGCTGCTCGCTGATCCAGAGTACGGTATTGGCGATGTCTTCCGGCAGGATGGCCTGCACCCCCTGATAGACGGTGGCCGCCTTGGCGTCGTCGCCGTGGAAGCGCACGTTGGAGAACTCGGTGCCACCACACAGGCCGGGCTCCACGTTGGTGACGCGGATGGCCGTGCCCGCCAGATCGGCACGCAGGTTGAGGCTGAACTGCTTCACGAACGCCTTGGTCGCGCCGTAGACGTTGCCGCCCGGATAGGGATAGGTCCCTGCGATGGAGCCGATGTTGATGACGTGGCCGCGGTTGCGCGTCACCATGCCCGGCAGCAGCAACCGGGTGATCAAGGTCAGGCCGCTGATGTTGGTGGCGATCATCTGCTCCCAGTCTTCCAGATCCGCCTTGTGGGCAGGCTCCAGCCCCAGTGCCAGGCCAGCGTTGTTGACCAACAGGTCCACCTGTTGCCATTCGGTCGGCAGCCCCTTGATGGCGGCGCGGGTGGCAGCCTTGTCCTGGACGTCGAACACCAGAGGCAGGAACTGCTCGCCCAGCTCCTCGGACAGGGCGGCCAGCCGTTCGGCGCGACGCCCAGTGCCGATCACCCGGTGGCCAGCGCTCACCAGCAGGCGGCTGATGGCCTCACCAAAGCCGGACGAGGCGCCCGTTACCATTGCAATCATGTGAACCTCCATTGTTATTTGTCTTCTTGAAAAATCAGCACGTTATATGTCGCGCTTGCCCAGCTTTCGCCATGCGAACACCGCCAGATGCAGCAGGAAGAGACCCGAGCCCCCCAGCGCAAACAGCAGGCCGGTCAGGGCGTTGACCGAGGTATCGGCGCCGCACCACCACCAGACCAGCCAGCCGACGACCCCGATGAGAAAGGTCTGGGCGGCGCAGACCGGGCAGCGCCCGAGCTTGGCCCTGATGGCGGTGGCCAGGCAATCCTCGCAACTCATGATGGCGCCTGCCGCTCATCCCCCAGCGCCAGCACCAGGCGGTGGGCATGCTGGCCTGGCCCGTAATAATCGGGCAGCCGTACCCCGGGGCGAAACCCCAGCCCCTGATAGAGGGTCCTGGCTTCTGGGTTGGCGTCGGCGACCTCGAGGCGAATCGCCCCCCAGCCGGCCTCGCGCCCTTCCCGGATCACCTGCTCCAGCAGGCGGCGTGCCCACCCCTGACGGCGGACGGTCCAGCGGATGGCGAGGGTCTGGATGATGAGACGATCCCAGCCTTTGTGCTCCAGCACGCTCACATAGCCCATCACCTGCGCCTTCTCGTCTTGCAGCAGCAGGGTGCGCCCCTTGGCCTGATTGAGCAGATAGTGCCAGCGGCTGCGGCCGAAGGCGACCTCGGGGGGAAAACAGTAGCGTTCCAGCTTCACGATGGCGCCCAAATCATCGGCTCGGGCGGCGCGCACGGTCAACACGGGGAGTCCTTGTTCGGTTATTTATCCTCAGCACCAGAAATGCGACTTGTATCACAAGTTACCAAGGCAGAATATTAGGCACTGTAACCTCTTGTTTCCCCTCGCGCCATTGTCGTGCTTGTCGGTGCATCGAAGCCCACTGGGGATCCTGCCGTTTCTGGCAGTCCTTTCTGTGGAGCCTGAAAATATGAGTACCTATGTCATCGTCGAGGAGCCGGGCGACTGGCCCTGCCATGCCGACTATCTGCTGACCGCCCGCACCTACCTGCAACACGGTCTGCCCACCACAGGGGGGCGTCCGCGCATCATCAACCTCTGCCGCAGCCTGGAACACCTGGGGGCCGGTTATTACTGCTCCCTGCTGGCCCAGGCCCGCGGCCACCACTGCCTGCCGGGATTGCAGGCCATCAGCCGGCTGCAACCCCAGCAGCCCCCCGCCAAACTGTGGCGCAAATTGCAGGGCTGGCTGGCCCAGCAGAGCGAAGACAGGATCCGGGTGCGCGCCATCTTCGGCCAGTGCGAACAGAGCGAGCTGGCGGGACTCGCCCGCTATTACTACGGCCTGAGCCAGTTGCCGCTGCAGGAGCTGACCCTCAAGCGCGGTCGCCACGGCTGGTCGGTGCGCCAGCAGGAGAGCCTGTCACCGCTGGCGCTGAGCCCGAGCGAGAAGGCGCTGATGGTGCAGCACGCCCAGGCGCTGGTGGGCACGGGGGACGAGGAGCAGACGGCACCACGCTACCAGCTCGCCATCCTGGTCGACCCCAACGACGGCCGCGCCAGCAGCGATGCCCTGGCGCTGGAGCGTTTCATCAAGGCGGCCGCTGCCCAGGGGATCCAGGCCGAGATCCTGCCTCCCTCGGCCATCGAACGGTTGCCGGAGTTCGACACCCTCTGGCTGCGCGCCGAGACCGCGGTCGGCCACTACACCTTCGAGTTTGCCCGCCGTGCCGAGCAGCTCAAGATGCCGGTCATCGACAGCTCCCGTGCCATCCTCGCCTGCAGCAACAAGCTCTATCTCTACGAGCTGATGGTGCGCAGCGGCGTGCCCATGCCCCCCACCACCGTCGTGACCCGCCGCGGCCGCCAGCATGTGGACGAACTGGTGCAGCGCCTCGGTCTGCCACTGATGGTGAAGATCCCCGACGGCGCCCAGGGGCGCGACCTCGCCATGGCCGGCGATGACATCCAGCTCGCCCGCCTGCTGGATGAGGGGCTGGCCCGCTCCGCCCTGCTGCTGGTCCAGAGCCGGATCCCTGCCGAGTTCGACTGGCGCATCGGCTTTCTCGACGGCTCGCCGCTGTTCGCCTGCCGCCGCTACCGACCCGAACCCGGCAACCGCATCCGTCGCCGCAAACACCCCCTCGACATGAGCCGCATCGAGGCGCTGCCCCTCAGCGACGTGCCGGAGCGGGTGCTGCAAACCGCCCGCCGCGCCGTGCACCAGCTCGGCAACGGCCTGTTCGGGGTGGATCTGCGCCAGCAGGGTCAGGGCTGCGTGTTGCTGGAAATCATCGACAACCCCTGGATACGTGGCGATATTGAAGACAGGGAGGCAAAGGACCTCTACGAGCGCCTCGCCCGGGCCTTCCGCCAGCGGCTGGAGAACCGGGGGCAGAGCGCGACAGGATAACAAGCATCGCGAGCAGAGGTGGATATGATGACAATGCAGTGGTGGGACATCGCGCCCCTTGGCTGGGAGAACATCCTGGTCTGTCTGGTGTGTGGCACCCTGGTGGGGCTGGAGCGGCAGCTTCGCGGCAAACCGGTGGGGATCCGCACCTCTTCCCTCATCGTGCTCGGCACCTACTGTTTTCTCGCCATCGGCGCCGCCGTCAGTCCTCAGGGCGCCGATCAGGCGCGGGTGCTGGGTCAGCTCATCACCGGGGTCGGCTTTCTCGGGGCCGGGGTCATGATGACCCGGGATGGTCAGGTGCTGGGGGTGACCTCCGCCGCCGCCATCTGGATGCTGGCCGCCCTCGGCGCCCTCATCGGCATGGACATGCTGCATCAGGCGCTGCTGCTCACCGTCGTCACCCTCTCCATCCTGGTGGGGGTGGACTACCTGGAAGCCAGCTTCAAGAGCCTGCGCCGCGGGGTGCACAACCGGCTGGAACACTGGCGCCACGGGGCCGAGCCCTCGGTCTCTTCCCGCCGGGACGATCTGGGCAGCGGCATCGAGAAGTAAGCCGCCACCATGAAAAAGGGCTCCATCATGGAGCCCTTTTTGTTGCCCGCCTCCCTCAGCGTACCAGCAGGAAGCGGCCGGTGAGGGGTGGCAAGTCCACCGTCACGCTGCTGCCACCGATGGCCAGGTTCTCGCCGCTCTGCAGATCCACCAGGGCGCTGCCGCTGCGCAGCTTGCCGACCGGCACGGCGTAGCTCTGAGGCGTGGTGGAGACATTGAGCAGGTAGACTACTTGCTCGCCCGCCGTCTGCTTGATGTCGCCATAGACGCTCCCCTCGGCCACCAGCTTGACCCGCTCCCCCTGATAGAGGGCGGGGTGGGCGGCGCGCAGGGCCAGCAGCTGGCTGAGCCACTGCTTCAGATCGCTCTGCTCGCTGCTCGGCACGAAGCCGGTGACACCGGGCACCTTGCCATCGCTGCGGGCCACGTGATCATCGCAGAGCCCCTGGGCCGCACAGTCGCCCCCCACCTGACTGGCAAAGCCAGGCACCTCGTCGCCAAACTCCTCGCCATAGTAGAAGGTAATGGGACCGGAGCGGGCGGCCATGAAGCTGAAGGCCGCCTTGTGGCGCTGCCAGTAATCCGCCCCATTGAAGTTGCCCCGCTCCAGCAGATCGCCGAAGCGCACCAGATCGTGGTTGCCCAGCATCAGGTTGGGCATGGCATGGTCCGGGTAGTTCTCCACCTTGTTCCAGCTGGCGTCGAGCACGCTGGCCCCCTGCCCGCCTTTGCCGGACTCTTCCACCGCCAGCGCCTGTACCAAACCGTAGCGCAGGGGGAAGTCGAACGCCGAAGAGAGCGCCGGGTTGTCGCTCGGGCCATAGGCCTGGGCGCGGATCTCGTCGGCGCCCTTCCACACTTCCCCCACCATGTAGCCGAGGGTGCCCCACTGCTGGCCGGCGGCCTTGCGCGCCGCGCTGGCCTGGGCCACCTCGCTGCGAATGGCGCGCCAGTCATCCAGCCCCAACTGATAAGCCTGATCGAGGCGCCAGCCGTCGATGCCGTACTGCTCGACCCAGTAACGGGCCACCTCCTTGAAGTAGGCCAGACTCTCGGGCTGGCCGTAATCCACCAGCTGACCCGGGTAGCCTGCGCCGCCGCTCTTGAGGGCAGGCAGCCGCCCCTCTGGTGAAGGCTTGCTCACCCCCACCTTGTTGACGTGGCCGAACACCCCGTCGAGGAAGACATAGAGCCCGCGCTGGTGCGCCCCGTCCACCAGTTTTTTAAGCTGGGCGTTGCTGCCGAAGTTGGGATCCACGTTGAAGAAGTCACAGGCGAAGTAGCCGGTGGCATCCAGCCGGTCGTCCCCGGCCTGGCCGGCGCAGGAGTCAAACACCGGCGTGAGCCAGATGGCGTTGACGTTGAGGCTCTTGATGTGGTCGAGGCTGTCGATGATCCCCTGCAGATCGCCGTTGTGCCGGGAGGGGCCGTAACCGACGCCGTAGTTGGCGCTACCGTCGCCGTCGACGAAGGACTCCACCATCACCTGGTAGGTGCGCAGGTTGCAGGCTGGCTGATCATTGCCGTAGCAGGCGCGGCTGGCCGACGCAGGGGGCGGATTGACCACCGGGGGCTGGGGGTCACTGCTGCCACCGCCTCCCCCGCTGCCGCAAGCCGTCAGTAACAGGGCGGCCCCGATGAGGCCGCCACGACGCAACGTTCCTTGTTTCATTGTTATGTTCCCGCTGTGGTGGATGGGCGCCCAAAGCGCCGCACTGGGGTCATGATAACGACCTGACCGACGCGGGTCTGTGACTGAAAACGTTACCTGACTCAACGAGTTAGCATGTCAGAAACGATGCATGTTGCGATCGGGGAAGGCGGCGCGCTCGTCGATGGGCAGGATCAGGTGGTAGACCTCGTGGGCCGCCAGGGTGAAGCCCGAGGGCCACGCCAGTTGATGGCGATCATCGATGAAGACACGGGCGAAGCGACGCTCGGTCTCCATGGCCGCAAACAGCGGCTGGCCGCGCCAGGGGGTGAGATCCAGCACGCCTGTGGTGCCGTCGGAGAGCACCACGAACAAAGACCAGCCCTGCATATATTCCACATCGATGAAGACCGGCATCCCTTCGGCTCCGATTGAGAAATCCGGCGCCATTATAGGCACGACCATTGTCTCGATGTGCCAGCAGGATCACAGTTTCCCCAGCGTTTTATGCTCTCTTCGAACCCTGCATCCCGTCACAAAAAAATCATAAAACGTGCCAGCTTCTCCATTTATACCTCACCCCCATGCAACCTTTGCCAGGCGCCACTGTCATACTCCTGCACCATAACAACAATGCGTCCGGGGACTGGGCGCAAACAGGTTTGCAGGAACAATATGACCACCATCAGACAATGGCTGGGACCGGTTTGGCCCATCGCCGTCTTTTCATTGATCGCGCTCATCTCCCTGACCGTCAGCCGCCTTGGCCTGGGGCTCTGGCAACTGGAACGGGTGGATGCCGTCTCTGGCTGGCAGGAGATGCTGCTGCAAGGCATTCGCGTCGACGTCGCCACCCTCTGCTGGGTCTGGGGCGTACCCGCCGTCTTGACCCAGTTGCTGGCCGGACCCCACGCGCCGGGGCGGCTCTGGATGCAGCTTATCCGGATCTGGCTCACCCTGGGGCTCTGGCTGATGCTCTTTCTCGAGATCTCCACTCCCGCCTTCGTCACCGAATACGGGGTGCGCCCCAACCGCCTCTATGTGGAGTACCTCATCTATCCGAAGGAGGTGCTCTCCATGCTGTGGGCTGGCCGCAAGGGCGAGCTGCTGCTGGCCGTGATCTTCAGCGGCGCCGTGCTGGGCGGTGGCTGGTGGCTGAGCGGCCGCCTGGTGCGTGACCTAAGCTTCCCCCGCTGGTACTGGCGCCCCGCCTTCGCCCTGCTGATCCTCGCCGTCGGCTTCCTCGGCGCCCGCTCCAGTCTCGGCCATCGCGCCCTGAATCCGGCCATGGTGGCCTTTGCCGACGATCCCCTGGTCAACGCCCTCACCGTCAACTCCGCCTACTCCCTCTTCTTTGCCATCAAGCAGATGGGGGCCGAGGAGGACGCCAGCCAGTTTTACGGCAAGATGGCTGACCATCAGGTACTCGACATAGTCCGCGAGGAGAGCGGTCGCCCTCTCGGCGATTTCACCTCTGCCGATCTGCCGAGCCAGACCTTCAACACGGCCAGCTACCAGGGCAAGCCCAAAAACCTGGTGATCCTGCTGCAAGAGAGCCTGGGGGCCCAGTTCGTCGGCTCCCTCGGCGGCCTGCCGCTCACCCCGAACATCGATGCCTTGTCGAAAGAGGGTTGGGCGTTCGAGCAGCTCTACGCCACCGGTACCCGTTCGGTACGCGGCATCGAGGCGGTGCTCACCGGCTTCACACCGACCCCGGCCCAGGCCGTGGTCAAGCTCGGCAAGAGCCAGACCAACTTCTTCACCATCGCCGACCTGCTCAAGCAGCGAGGCTATGACACCAGCTTCATCTATGGCGGCGAGAGCCACTTCGACAACATGCGCAGCTTCTTCCTCGGCAACGGCTTCACCACCATCGTCGAGCAGAAGGACTTCAAGAACCCGGTGTTCGAGGGATCCTGGGGCGCCTCGGATGAAGATCTGATGGCCAAGGCCAACGAGACCTTCGCGGCGCTGCACAAGGAGGGCAAACCCTTCTTCAGCCTGGTGTTCAGCTCCAGCAACCACGATCCCTTCGAGTTCCCCGACAACCGCATCGCCCTGTACGAGCAGCCCAAGCAGACCCGCAACAACGCCGCCAAGTACGCGGACTACGCCGTCGGCGAGTTCTTCAAGAAGGCCAGGGCATCGGACTACTGGAAGGACACCCTGTTCCTGGTCATCGCCGATCACGACAGCCGGGTCGGGGGAGCCAGCCTGGTGCCCATCCCCCGCTTCCACATCCCGGGGGTCATCCTGGGGGACGGCATAGCACCGAGAAAGGATCCCCGCATCGTCAGCCAGATCGACATGGCCCCGACCCTGCTCTCCCTCATGGGCATCAGTGCCGACTACCCCATGCTGGGCAAGGATCTCACCCGCATGCCCGCCGACTGGCCGGGACGCGCCATCATGCAGTACGACAAGAACTTCGCCCTGATGCGTGGCAAGGATGTGGTGATCCTGCAGCCCGAGCGGGCGCCGGAAGGCTTCATCTACGAGGATGCGACTGAAACGCTCACCCCGGCGCAGCAGCCGGACACCATGAAAGATGCCGCCCTGGGGCTGGTCCTGTGGGGCAGCCTGGCCTATCAGCAGGGGCTCTACCGGACGGCGCAGGACAGCCGGCTGGCTCTCAACTGAGGAACCGCCCACAAAAAACCGCCCTCGGGCGGTTTTTTCTTGCGGCTCGCCCCGTCAGGGGTGGGGGAAGCAGGGAAGCGAGCGGCTGAACCTGTGCTCGAACACCAGGGAGGTCTCGAGGTGCACCACCTCTTCCCGGGAGGTGAAGTGATCGAAGACGAAATTGCGCAGGTGTTCGGTATCTGAGACGCACAGGTGCACCAGGAAATCATCCTTGCCGCCCATGTGAAACAGGCTGATCACCTCGGGCAGGGCCAGGATGGCGTCGCGAAACGCATCGATGATCTGGCGGCTGTGACGGGCCAGTTGCAGGGAGACCATGGCCTGGATGTGACCGCCCAGGGCCTGGTAATCCACCTCGCAGTGCGCCCCCTTGAGCACGCCATCCTGCTGCAGCTTGCGCACCCGCTCCAGACAGGTGGACGGCGCCACCCCGACCAGGGCCGCCAAATCCTTGTTGGTCATGCCCGCATCGCGAAACAGATGGGCCAGGATGTCCAAGTCCAGTTGATCCAGGTTTCTCATCTTTACTCCTTGCATCGCTCGATTTTTTTAGACTCTGCCCGTAAACCGGGCCGAACACAACGCAGATTGACATCGCCTCCGGCCCCTCTATGCTGTGCCGCACCCGCGGGATGCCGATCCCGTTGATCCCGGCCACCACGAGGAACCCCATGCTCAGTGCCCATCCCTTCTGGAGCCTGGACGTTCCACGGCTCGACGGCCAGCTCCTGCTCACCCCCTGCCCCGGCAGCCAGCAGGTCCCCATGGCCGACGCCCTTGCCCAGTTGCAGCTGGCCGGTGCCGGCGGGGTGCTGACCCTGATGACGGTGGAGGAGCTGGCCCTGTGCGGGCCCCTCTCTCTCGGGCAGCTGGTGCAGGCCAGAGGCATGAGCTGGTTCCATCTGCCCATTGCGGATGACGAGGCACCGGATGCCGCCTTCGAACAGGCCTGGCCCGGGGTGCAACCCCGACTGCTCGCCCTGCTGCGCGAGGGACGGCACCTTGCCATTCACTGCCACGGCGGAAGCGGGCGTACCGGGCTGGCGGCCGCCCTGCTGCTGATGACCCAGGGGCTGCCCCAGCAGGAGGCCATGACCCTCATCCGGGCCAGACGGCCACGGGCCTTCACCCTGGCCTGCCACCGTCACTGGCTCGATACCCGTGGACGGCGGCTGGCCGGGGCGGACTGATGGGCTCTATCCCTTGGGCTGCTGGTAGGTAAACACCTTGCCGATGTCTTCCACCTTGTAGCTGGTCAACTGGTAGACGTAATAGTTGAGCCAGTTGGAAAACAGCAGGTGACCGTGGCTACGCCAGGTGGCGCGCGGGGTCTGGCTTGGGTCGTTGTTCGGGTAATAGTTGACCGGAATGACGGGGGTGAGCCCGGCCGCCAGATCCCGCCGGTATTCCCCATCCAGGGTCAGAGCGTCATATTCCGGATGGCCGGTGACGAACACCTGGCGACAATCCTTGGTGGCGGCCAGATAGACGCCCGCCTCTTCCGACTCGGCGAAGATCTGCAGATCAGTGTGGGCGCGAATGAGATCCCCGTCGAAGGCCGCATAGCGGGAGTGGGGCGCCACGAATTCGTCATCGAAGCCGCGCAGCAGCGCCTCGTGCTCGTCGAGGCGGTGGTGGCGATAGACCCCGGAGAGCTTCTCGCCGTGGGTCTGCTTTTCCATGCCGTACAAGGCTTTCAGCGCCGCCTGCACCGCCCAGCAGAGGAAGAGGGTGGAGGTGACATGCTGATGGGACCACTCGATGATCTCGACGATGCGGGGCCAATAGACCACCTCCTCGAACTCCACCAGCCCGAGCGGCGCCCCCGTGATGATCATGCCGTCGTAGTTGTTGCCTCTCACCTGCTCAAAATCGTGATAGAAGTTCTCCAGGTGCGCCTGGGGCGTGTTTTTCGACTCCCGATCGTCGATGCGCAACAGATCCACGTCCACCTGCAAGGGCGAGTTGGAGAGCATCCGCATCAGCTGGATCTCGGTTTCTATCTTCTTGGGCATCAGATTGAGGATGAGCACCCGCAGCGGGCGGATGTTCTGGGTGACGGCCCGGGATTCCGTCATCACGAAGATGTTCTCCTGCCCCAGCACTTCGGCGGCGGGCAACTGGTCCGGGATCTTGATCGGCATGCTGACTCCCTGTACTGCATCGGTAAATATGTCTGGACATCTAGAAGCCTATAATAAAGCGCTCCCGCTGTCATCAGATACCTTTTGTATTCACCCCGCCCTTTGACTAGCATACGGCTCAGTGTGTCCCTCGTGCCCAACCCCATGACAGGAATCAAGATCTCCGTAGAACGGCTGCAAGTCGGCAATTATGTCTCCCTGCCTTTGGGATGGCGTGAGCACCCGTTTCTGTTCTCCAGCTTCAAGCTCAAGAGCGAGGAGGAGATCGAGCTCATTCGTCGCCTTGGCCTCAAGCTGGTGACCATCATTCCCGACAAGAGCGACACGCCGCCCAAGCCCCTCGGACAAACCCAGTCCCAGGCGGATGAGGTTGAAGGAGAGGGTCTTGTCGCCCGCCAGGAGGAGATGCAGCAGGAGAAACTGCGGCGCATCGAGCAGTTGCAGCGCTATCGCCGCGACCTGCAGCAGTGCGAGAAACAGTTCCGCCAATCCCTGGCCCAGGTGCGCAACCTCATGGGCAAGATCCAGTCCCGCCCCCTCAACGCCATCAGCGAGGCCCAGGAGCTGATCAACGCCATGACGGAGCAGCTCCTCTCGGTGGACGAGATGGTGCTGCACCTGGTCTCCGACAGCGATGATGGCAACAGCCTGCAGTTTCACTCCCTCAACGTCAGCGTGCTCAGCATGCTGCTCGCCCGGGAGTGCAAGTTGCCGGCCGAGGCGATCCGCCAGGTCGGCATGGGGGCCCTGTTCCACGACATCGGCAAGCTGAGGATCCCGAGCCAGATCCTGCGCAAGACGGAGCCGCTGACCAAGCCGGAGCAGAACCTGATGGCCCAGCATCCCCGCTACGGCCTGGAACTGCTGGGGCTGGTCAGCGATTTTCCGGAAGCAGCCAAGCAGATAGTGCAGAACCACCACGAGTACCTGGACGGCACCGGCCCCCAGGGGCTCAAGGGCGATCAGCTCGATCCCCTCACCCAGATCGTCTCCCTCATCAACGAGTACGACAACCTCTGCCACCTGGAGGCCAAGGTGCCCTACGCGGCCCTCGGCAGCCTCTACAAGCAGCGCAAGTCCCAGTTCAACGCCGATCACCTCGGCATGCTGATCCGGCTGATGGGGGTCTACCCCCCGGGTAGCGTGGTGCAGCTCTCCAACGGCCAGGTGGGGCTGGTGATGTCGGTCAACGCCTCCCGCCTGCTCTACCCCGCCGTGCTGGTATACGACCCCCGCATTCCGCGCCAGGAGGCGGCCATCATCGACCTCGACGCGGCCGGGCTGACCATCGCCAAGGTGATCCAGCCCAAACGCCTGCCCCCGGCGGTGTTCGAATACCTCAACCCCCGCACCCGGATCAGCTACTACTTCGAACACGGCAAGCCCTGAGAGGGCTGGCCCCACCCAAGGAGTCCCCATGCGCATCGAGATCATCAGCACAGGCGACGAGATAGTGACCGGCCTGGTGGTGGACACCAATGCCGCCTGGCTCAGCGCCCTCTTGCTGGAGCAAGGCTGGCAGGTGCGCCGCCGCGCCACCGTGGGGGACAACCTCGCGGATCTGACAGCCGTGCTGCAGGAGAGCGCCAACCGCGCCGAGGTGGTCCTGGTGTGCGGAGGGCTCGGCCCCACGGCGGACGACCTCACCGCCCAGGCCGCGGCCGAGGCGTTTGACCAGCCCCTGACCCTGTTCCCGGACTGGCTCGCCACCATGGCCGAACGCTATGCCAGCCGGGGCCGCACCATGGCCCGGAGCAACACCAAGCAGGCCTGGCTGCCCCGGGACTGCGAGATCCTCGACAACCCGGTGGGCACCGCCTGCGGCTTTGTGGTCTGCCACCCGGCCAGCCACGGCCAGAGCCGGCTCTTCTTCACCCCGGGCGTGCCGTTCGAGTTCAAGCAGATGGTGCGCGAACAGATCATGCCCCGCCTCAGGGCGCTGGCCGGGGAAGAAACCGACACCGAGCTGCGCCGTTTCTACACCTTCGGCGTCTCGGAGTCCGCCCTCAGCGACATGCTGGATGCGGCCCCCTGGCCTGCCGGCATCGAGCTGGGCTACCGCTCCTCCATGCCCCTCATCGAGCTCAAGCTCATCGGTCACGGTGCCAGCACCGCCGACATGGACGCCGCCGAGGCGAGGCTGCTTGCGGCCATCGCCCCCTGGCTGGTGGGGCGTGGCAACGAGACGCCTGCCAGCCAGATCCTGGCCCTGCTGGGGGAGCGGTCGCTGCACCTGCAGGAAGGGGAGAGCCGGGGCGCCCTGCTGGCCATGTGTCACGGGCACCCGGCCCTGACCGCCGGTTTCAGCCACACCCTGAGCGACGATCTGACTCAACTGGCGGTGCCCGCCGCTCCCCTGAGCCTCACCATAGGCCGTGCCGGGCCGGACGGCGTGCCGCTGCTGCTCTGCGCCGACGGGCAACTGCACGGCCAGACGCTCAGGGTCAGCCACCCGGATCCCGCGAGCGGTCGCCGGATCCTCGCCTTCGCCGCCCTCGACATGCTGCGCCGCCACCTGCTGGGGCTGCCGGTGCTCGCCGATTACCTCACCCTGACCCGAACGGCCAGATGCCAGGAGGGCGCCCGGGGCTAGAAGTGAGCCAAGCCTGCGCCGCCATGGACCCAGTACCCGGCGAGCGCCAGGGTCAGCAGGCAGAAGGCCCTCTCGTAGCCCCCGCCGCTCTTGAGGGGCAGGCCGGGCAGGCGAAAGCGCCGACGCCAGGGCCAGAGCAGGGGAATGCCCATGGGGGTGAGCCAGTCCCCCAGCAGATGGCTGAGATAGCCCACGATGAGAGCATCCTTCACCGCCCCCGACAGCAACCAGGGGGCTTCCACCTGGGCCAGCCCCCAGACCCCCATCCCCACCGCCAGCAGGCTGTGGGTGAAGCCGCGATGGCCGAACAGCCGGGAGAGCGGCCCCGAGATCCAGGGCAGTTGCCGCCCGAGCAGGGAGCGGGGGTGATCGAGATCCGGCAGCAGGGCGCTCGCCAGGGCCATGGGAACGATGTGCCACAGGCTGGCATCGGCCAGGGCCGGAGTCAGTTCGACCTTGTGGGCAAGCAGGACGCAGGTGACGGAAAACAGCAGGTGGCCTTGGGCGGTCATGGGGCTCGTTCGGTTGGACAGAAAAAGGGGCTGATCGGTGGCGACCAGAGTCCTCGCCCTGGGGCGGCGGCAGATTAAAATCCTTCTCTTCCTGTCTGGCAAGGTGATTTGCATCGCCTACCTCAACGTGATGGACACTCTGGATAGCGAAAGCATAAAACGTCAGCATATTGCGCTAAAAAACTGCAATGGAGCCCATGACATGGCCGGCTCTGCCCCTCTCCCGTCAGCCGAAATTTCCTCAACCCGGCTCACCCATTTGCATTCAGATCGTTGACCCGGAAGGAAAAATACCCGAATACTGCGCGTTGGATCCGCCCCGGCGGCATGGGATGCCGGCAAGGAGAGGCCCCGGCATGGGGTAAACCGGACAGGGACAACGAAGGAGGGCCCGGTGTTAAGCAAAGCGTGGTTTCAGCTGTCGGCCGACATGAGCTATGTCTGCCTGCGCATCACCCCGGGCCTCACGGAGCCCATCCAGGAAAGCGACGTCCTGGCCCTGCTGCGACTCTCCAACTGCCGGCGCTACGAACCCCTCGGCGAGGGGATCCGTGAAGCCGTCACCTTGCTCAACGCCCTCATCGCAGAGCCGGATGCCCCCGCGCATCCGCCAGTCCCCATTGCCCGGCGCCAGGATGCCAGGCTGCTCATCCAAGTAGAGAAGGACCAGATGAGCGCCAGGGCGCAGATCACCGCGGACTGGGGCGGCCAGCCCCTGACCCTGGCCCAGTTGCAGGAGGCCCTGGCGGCCAGCACGGTCAAGCAGGGGGTGAGCGAGCGACTCCTTGCCGCCGCCATCCAGGCAGCGGGTGAGGCGGCACCCGGTGCCCAGCTCAATCCCGTCATCGCCCTCGGCAAGGCCGCCAGGCACGGCCTGGATACCCGCCTGGAGCGGCTGGTGGAGACCGCAGCCGAGCGGATCCTCAAACCCCAGGAGCGGGATCACGGCAAGGTGGACATGCGCGACCTCGGCACCCTGCTCACCGTCAAGGCGGGGGCGTTGCTGATGCGCAGGCACCCCGCCACCCAGGGCATCGACGGCTTCACCGTGACGGGCCAGACCCTGACCGCCCGCCACGGCAAGGAGAGCGCCATGACGCCGGGTGACGGCACCTGCCTCTCCCCCGAGGACCCGGACCTGCTGCTGGCGACCCGCCCGGGGCTCCCCTGTCAGGAGCGTGCCGGGATGCGGGTCGACGAGGTACTCAACGTCAAGCAGGTCGACATCCGCCACGGTCACGTCGAGTTCGAGGGATCGCTGCTGGTCACCGGGGACGTCATGCCCGGCATGCGCGTCAAGACCAGTGGGGACGTGGTGATCGGCGGCTTCGTCGAGGGCGGCTACATCGAATCCGGCGGCACCATCACGGTGCGCAACGGCATCATAGGGCGCAAGCTGGCGGACGACGAATACCTCTGCCACCTCAACGCCGGGGGGGAGATCCACGCCAGCTATGCCCAGTACGCCAGGCTGGAGGCCGATGGCGACATCCATATCCTGAGCCAGCTCAGCCACTGCTATTGCCGCAGCGGCCAGGATCTCAAGGTGGGGGACAGCACCATGCGCAAGGGGCACCTCATCGGCGGCATCAACATCGCCAACCGGCTCATCATGGCCCCGGTGCTCGGAGCCTCGGCGGCCAACCGGACCCGGTTGCAGATCCTCGGTGGCTATTTCAGCCAGAAGGAGCAGGAGCTGGCGCTGCGCCAGCGCAAACAGACCTGCGCCGAGCAGATAGACAAGCTGCAGGATCTCATCCTGCGGCTGCTGCAACTGCCCCGTGACAAGCGCAATCCCGAGACCCTGCAGAAGATCAAGGCGCTGCGCACCCGCCAGTTCGACGAGAGCAAGAGCCTGGACGAACAGCTCGCCGAGGCGCAGCGGGAGCTGCAGGCGCTCATGGCCAACATGGACATCATCGCCACCCAGCGCCTCTTCCCCGGCGTCGAGGTGGAGATGGCCCATCACCACAACAGGGTCGACATCGAGCACGGCCCCATCCACTTCGCCATCCGGGAAGATCAGCTGCAACTGACCCCCTACCAGGGCCAGCGCTGAGGGGCAACGTGCCCCCGCTTCGGCAGGCGGCGTGATCCCGGCGGCGATTTTCGCTACACTCGGCCTCCCCATGGCCCCATCGGGCGGGCCGGCCAGACTCAGGTAGTGAGAAGATGTACAAGCTGATCGCATTGGATATGGATGGCACCCTGCTGACCCCAGAGGGCCGAATCTCCCCCCGCACCCAGGCCGCCATCGCGGCAGCCCGCGCCAGGGGCGTGACCGTGGTGCTAGCCTCCGGCCGCCCGCTGGAAGGCATGACCGCCGCCCTGACCGAGCTGGGCCTCACCGGCCAGGATGACTACGTCATCTGCTACAACGGCGCCCTGGTGCAGCAGGTGTCCGAGCAACGCATCATCCGCAGCCAGTTGCTGACCGGCAGCGACGCCCGTGCCATCGCCCACCTGGCCTGTGAGCTGGGGGTGAACATCCACGGCTTCTCCGTCCGCCAGGGGCTCATCAGCCCCAGGATCAGCCCCTACACCGAGCACGAATCCCGCCTCATCGGTCAACCCATCAACCTGGTGGACTTCGCCACCCTGCCCGACGACGAGCAGATCATGAAGGTGATGATGATTGACCCAGAGCCCCTGCTCTCCCGTGCCATCGCCCAGCTGCCCGCCGAACTCCACGAGCGCTATACCGTGGTGCGCAGCGCCCCCTACTTCCTCGAGTTCATGAACAAGCGCAGCAACAAGGGCACCGGCGTCGCCGCCCTGGCCGAGCACCTGGGGCTGGATGCCTCCCAGGTGATCGCGGTGGGGGATGCGGGCAACGATCACCACATGATCGCCTACGCCGGACTCGGGGTCGCCATGGGCAACGCCACCGACGAGATCAAGGCGCTGGCACAGCACACCACGGGGCGCAACGATGAAGACGGGGTCGCCCAGGTGATCGAGCGTTTCATCCTGAACACCTGAGTCGACAAGGGGCCCTGTGGGCCCCTTCTGCTATCCGGCCGCCCGGCCAGATGTTTAATATATCCACCATCAAATCGCTCGCCGCACCAGGCATCCCCCCTCAAGCCCCTTTAAATGGGACTCACAGCCCTATCTCGGCATCAGCGGTTAACATAATTGCATCATTTTGTTTGACATATTGAACGGCCTTGGCAGACTGGAGGCAGGATCCAGGCTGTCGTTGCCAAGGCTGACCGACGATTCTGGCACGCTGGCGCGACCCTGATCCCACGACCATGCCTTGAGGCATGCCCTTGCGAGCCGAGGCGGCAAGGGCCTTCCCAAGGCGCAGGATGAGACCGCCAAGGATAGCCAAGGTGACCTATGCCCAACCCCAGTTCCCATAACAAACCCGTCGTGCTGATGACCATGGGGGCCCAGGCCCGCAGTGGCCACGCCTACCAGGTCATGACCCACAAATACATCAAGCCTCTGGTGGAGATCAGCGGCTGCGTGCCGCTGCTGGTGCCCACCTGCTGTGGCACCGAGGATCTGGAGCAGTATCTGGACCTCGCCGACGGGGTCTATCTGAGCGGTGCCGGATCCAACATCGATCCTGCCCTTTATGGCCAGGAGAACCTCACCCCGGAGAAGCCCCAGGACAGGGACAGGGATCTGTTCGATATTCCCCTGGTGCGCGCCGCCCTCGACCGTGGCCTGCCTATCCTCGGGATCTGCCGCGGCATGCAGGAGATCAACGTGGCCCTGGGAGGCGACATTCACCAGAAGGTCTATTGCGAGCCGGGTTATGACGATCATCGGGAGGATGCGGATGACCCGGTGGACGAGCAGTATGGCGAGAGCCATCAGGTCGAGCTGGTGCCCGGTACCTGGCTGGCCGAGCTGATGGGGCAGCCGTCGATTCCGGTCAACTCCCTCCACGGGCAGGGGATCAAGACGCTGGCCAAGGGGCTGGCCCCCCTGGCCCATGCCGAAGACGGGCTGATCGAGGCGATCCACGCTCCCGCCCTCTCCCCCTTCCTGCTGGCGGTGCAGTGGCACCCGGAGTGGAAGGCCAGCGAGAACCCCCACTCCATCAAGCTCTTCACCGCCTTTGGCGACGCCTGTCGCCGGTTCAGGCAGCAGGTCGGCTAGTCGCCGACCCCTTGCCCTTGAGCCTGGGCAGGGCCTCGTACATCGGGGGCTACCCAGAGGCATCCGACGTGACGGGCCTGTGACCCCCCCACGCCATCAAGCTGCCCACTGCTTTCGGCGACGCCTCCTGCCCGTTCAGGCAGCAGACGGGCTAGTCGCCGAATCCCTTGCCCTTGAGCTTGGGCAGGGCCCCGCGATCAGGGCGCAGGGTTCGGCAGACATCCAGCCCCTTGAGGCCCCGCTGGATATGGTCCGGGGCCTGCCCGAGCACCATGCCGTTGCCGCGATAGAGACGGGCATCCTCCAGCTCGAACAGCTCGCCGCCGATGAGCAGTTGCTCCCGGCCATTCACCACCTTGCCCCGTTTCAGGGGCAGGGTCATGTCCACCTGGATCTCGCCGGTGGCACACCCCTCGCGCCAGCGCGCCTCGTTGGAAAACGGGGAGATGGCGATCTCCCGCCAGGATCCGTCCCTGAACTCCATCCGGTAACGGTCTTGTACCAGATCGCATCCCGCCAGCATCACGGGGATCGCCAGCCAGATGACACCCTTCATTCCCTTCACGCCCTTGCTCCCTTGTTGTTATTGCCAGATATAGATCACGGAATCTGTCCCTCATCACCAGCTCAGAGCAGCAGGGTGGCCAGATCCTGCTGCTGCCCCAGCTCCACATCCGGCAGCAGCGACAGCGACTGCCAGGACTGACCGCTCTCGTTGAGCCAGGCGGCCCGAAAGCCGTGCAGCCTGGCACCCAGCACGTCGGTCACCGGGTGATCCCCCACATGGAGGATGCGGCCGGGGGCCAGCCCCAGGGCTTCTTGCACCTGCACGAACATGTCGGGCGCCGGTTTCATTCTGGCTCCCGCTCCCGCCTTGCAGACCAGGGTGAAGTAGCCAGCCAGACCCGCCTGCTCCAGATCCAGGTTGCCGTTGGTGATCACCGCCAGCGGGTAGCGCGCCGCCAGACGAGCCAGCAGGGCGTGAGTCGCCTCGCTCACCTCTATCTTAGAGCGCTCGGCCATGAAGCCGGTGAACACCGCCCGGGCCTGCTGCTCCGCCAGCCCGGGCTCCATGCCCCCCTGCACCAGGGCCTCGCGAATGCCACGCTGGCGCGCCAGGCTAACGTCGTGGCTAAGCGCCGGGTGGTCCAGCAGCAACTGGCGCTTGAGCGCGAGCCAGCGCGGCTTGTCCAGCATGGCGGTAGCCAGGTATTCGCTGCGCAGGTGGTCCAGCATCCACTGTTCCGCCCGCGCGATGGCGGGGCCGTTGTCATAGAGGGTGTCGTCCAGATCGAACGAGATGGCGGCCACCGGCTGCCAGCGACGGTAAAACTGCATGGCTGTTCCTCTTTACTCCTCATCCTCTGGCGTTGCGAGCTCCCGCCTGACCGGGGCGACGTGGAGATTGTCATCCCCGCAGATCGCACACCACATCACTCATCCTCCGGCGTTTCCGGATCCCGCTTCGCCCGCGGGTGGGCACTGTCATATACCTTGGCCAGATGCTGGAAGTCGAGGTGGGTATAGATCTGGGTAGTGGAGAGATCCGCATGCCCCAGCAGCTCCTGCACCGCCCGCAGGTCGCCGGAGGATTCCAGCATGTGGGTGGCGAAGCTGTGGCGCAGCTTGTGGGGGTGCACGTGGGCATTGAGAGCCTGCTTGTTGCCCCAGCCGTCGAGCCGCTCCTGTACCGAGCGGGCCGAGAGCCGCTGCCTGCGCTTGGAGACGAACAATGCCTCCCCCTCGTCACCGGCCAGCAGGGGGCGTACCTTGAGCCACTTGTGCAACCACTCCACCGCCATCCGCCCGATGGGCAGCACCCGCTCCCGCGAGCCCTTGCCGATCACCCTGAGCTGGCGCTCCTCGAGCTTCACGTCCGCGAGGTTGAGCCCCACCAGCTCGGCAAGGCGCAGGCCGGAGGAGTACATCAACTCCATGATGGCGCGATCCCGCACCGCCAGCGGATCCTGCTCGTCGGTGATGTTGAGCAGCTGGTACATCTCGTCCACGTCCAGGTTCTTGGGCAGGGGCCGCCCCTGCTTGGGGGTGACGATGCCCCGCGCCGGGTTGGCGGTGAGCCGCCCCTGGCGCACCTGCCAGTCGCAGAAGCTGCGCAGGGCCGACACCTTGGTGGCAAGGGAACGGGGCGCCAACCCCCCCTTGTGCATCCGGGTCACCAGGCTGCGCACCTGGCTCGCCTCGAGCCGGGCCCAGTCGTCGACCCCGAGCTTCACCAGCTCGGCGGTCATGGCTTCCAGATGAGCCTGATAGTTGCTGCGGGTGTGGGGGCTGAGCTGGCGCTCGACTCTCAGGTATTCGATAAAGGCGTCCAGCTCCCCCGCCAGTGCGACCGGCAGAGGGTCGGCGGCAGGGAGCACCTTGGCAGGGGATCGGGTCGTTGCCTTAGCCACGGGCCAGCTCGGGCAGACGCAGCTGCAGCAGACGCCCCAGCTGACCCAGCAGCAGGGTGTCGTTGTGGGGGGTGAAGTGGCTGGGATCCGAGCTCGCGAAGGCCAGCACGCCGAGCTCCCCGAGCCGCATCAGGGCCACCGAGTTGACCAGCACATCATTGCCAAACAGCGCCTGCTTCTCGCTCTGGTTGAGGCGACCGAAATAGTAGTCCGTGCCGGGCAGGCGCTGCCCCAGCAGTTGTTCGAGCTGTTTGCCCTGCGCCAGGAAACGCTGCTCGGGGCCGCTCAGCTGGAAATGCCTGGGATTGAGCCAGAGCCGCAGGCCGGTGAGTCGCAGCCGCTGGACGAAGGCCTTGCCCATCACGGCGCTCAGCTCGAACAGGGTCTGGCAGCCGTAGATCTCCCCGTAGAGATCCGCATAGACCCGGAAGATCCGCTCGTTCTCGCTGGCGACCCCCATCAGTTCGGTGATCTCCTGCTCCAGCTGCTCGATGCGCTCCCGCTGTCTGTCCAGCTGGCGCTCCACCAGGGAGATGGTGCCCTTTTGCGCATGGGGAATGCGGATCTTGTCCAGCATGGCCCCGTGACGCAGGAAAAACTCGGGATAACGGGCCAGGTACTCCAGCACTGTGGCTTCATCCACCAGTGATTCCTGCCGTTTGAGTTCGCTCATAACTTGGTTGATCCATCCGAAAAAGGGGCCAAGGGCCCCGATATGATCCGTTGATGGAGCGGGATCACCCGCTCCTTGTCTACAACTCTATCTGGCCGTCAAAGACGTGCTCGGCCGGCCCCGTCATGTAGACGGGCTGACCCGGTCCCTTCCAGGCGATGGTCAGCTTGCCACCCGGCAGGGTGACGGTGACCCGCTCCTTGAGCTTGCCCTGGCTGATGCCTATCACCACGGCCGCACAGGCCCCGGTCCCGCAGGCCAGGGTCTCCCCCACCCCGCGCTCGAAGACTCGCAGCTTGATCTCGCTGGCGTTGACCATCTCCATGAAGCCGACGTTGACCCGCTCGGGGAAGCGCTCGTGGCGCTCCATGATGGGTCCCAGGGTCTCCACCGGCGCATCGGCCACCGAGGGCACCTCGATGACGCAGTGAGGGTTGCCCATGGAGACGGCGCCGCACATCACGGTGTGATCCTGGGCCCGCAGCAGATACGTCTTCTCCGCCTTCTGGGCACGGAACGGGATCTTGCCCGGCTCGAACTGGGGCACCCCCATGTTGACCGTGACCTGGTTCTCCCCTTCCAGCTGCAGGGTGATGCGGCCCCGGGCGGTGCTGACCGCGATGCGATCCCGGTTGACCAGCCCCTTGAGACGCACGAAACGGGCGAAGCAACGGGCCCCGTTGCCGCACTGTTCCACCTCGCTGCCGTCGGCATTGAAGATGCGGTAGTGGAAGTCGAGCTCGGGGTCATAGGGCGGCTCCACCAGCAACAGCTGGTCGAAGCCGATACCGAAGTGACGATCCGCCAGCTTCTTGATGATGTCGTTGCTGAAGAACACCTTCTGGGTGACGCCATCCACCACCATGAAGTCGTTACCGAGGCCGTGCATTTTGGAAAACTCAATCAACATCGCGCGTTCCTGTCTCACCGTTAATCACGCTCTCACATGGAGGAACGCTGAAAATCCATCCATCACGGCAGCAGGTGCTCGCCACGCCAGAGATCCGCCAACTGCTCCCGCTCACGGATGAGGTGCGCCTGGTCACCGTCCACCAGCACCTCGGCCGCACGGGGTCGGGTGTTGTAGTTGGAGGACATGGTAAAGCCGTAGGCGCCAGCGGAACGCACCGCCAGCAGGGAGCCCTCGGCAATCGCCAGGGTACGCTCCTTGCCGAGGAAGTCGCCGGTCTCGCACACCGGGCCCACCACGTCATAGAGTGCCTTCTCGTGGGTCGCCCGGCTGTCCACCTCGATGATGTTCATCCAGGCGCCGTAGAGGGAGGGGCGCAGCAGATCGTTCATGCCGGCGTCGATCAGGGCGAAGTTGCGAGTCTCGCCGGGTTTGAGGAACTCGACCCGGGTCAACAGCACACCGGCGTTGGCGACGATGGCGCGGCCCGGTTCGAACAAGAGGGTCAGATCCCGGCCCGCCAGCTTCTGCTTGAGCGCCTCGGCATACTCGGTGGGGTGCGGCGGCTGCTCGGCGCCGTAGTTGACCCCCAGACCGCCGCCCACGTCCAGGTGATGGATGTGGATGCCTTCCGCCGCCAGCTCGTCGATGAGCTTGAGCAGCTTGTCCGCCGCCTCCATAAAGGGATTCAATTCAGTGAGTTGCGAGCCGATGTGGCAATCCACCCCCTTGATCTCGATGTGGGCCATGGCCGCTGCCTTGCGGTAGATGGCGGGCGCCTGTTCGATGGGGATGCCGAACTTGTTCTGCTTGAGGCCGGTGGAGATATAGGGGTGCGTGCCTGCGTCGATGTCCGGGTTGACCCGCACCGAGACCCGCGCCTTCTTGCCCATGCTGCCTGCGACCCGGTTGAGGCGCTCCAGCTCGGCTTCGGACTCCAGGTTGAAGCAGAGGATCTCTTTTTCCAGCGCAAGGCGCATCTCGGCTTCGCTCTTGGCGACGCCGGAGAAGACCACCTTGGCCGGATCACCGCCCGCCGCCAGCACCCGGGACAGCTCGCCGCCGGAGACGATGTCAAAGCCCGAACCGAGGCGTGCCAGCAGATTGAGCAGGGCCAGGTTGGAGTTGGCCTTGACCGCATAGCAGATCAGGTGGGGAATGTCGCCAGCCGCCTGGTCGAAGGCATGCCAGTGGCGTTCCAGGGTGGCGCGGGAGTAGACATAGAGCGGAGTGCCGTACTGGTCGGCAAGCTGTTGCAGGGGAAGCTGTTCGGCCTGAAGCTGACCGTCTGCGTCGTAGTTAAAGTGATCCAAGGGGGCGGTTCCTTCCTAGATTATTGCGGCGCGGCCTCTGAGGCCGGTGTAGCGGTCGCAGGCGAGGCGGCTTGCGGTGTACTCTCTGTCTTGGGCTGTGTCTGCTCTGCAGGTGCGGGCTGTTCGGCCGGCGGCATGTAGAGCGGCCCCGTCAGGCCACAGGCGGCCAACCCGAGCGACAGCGACGCGGCAAACAGGCACTTGGTGAACTGGGTAATCATAATGGTTCGCTGCGAAAAAATTTTTGGCCCTCTATAATCGCACTCACATTGTTAAAAGCAACAGGATAAACCGATGAAGGATCACGAGTATCACGCCCTGACCGACGCCTTTTTCCAGTATGTGGAAGACACCATCGACGAGGGGTATCCGGATATCGACTGCGAACGCGCAGGCGGGGTGCTGACCCTGAGCTTCGAGAACAAGACCAAGGTCATCATCAACAAGCAGGAGCCCCTGCACCAGATCTGGGTCGCTACCCGGGAGAACGGCTTCCACTTCGAGCTGCGCGGTGACAGCTGGATCGACAACCGCTTCGGCGACGAGCTCAAGGCCCTGCTGACCCGGGCCTGCACCACCCAGGCCGGCGAGCCCGTGGTCTTCTCATGACGGATCTGCATCCCGAAGGTGCCCGCCATGCGGTGATCTGGCTGCACGGGCTGGGGGACTCCGGCGCCGGCCTCGCCCCGCTGGTGGAGGCGCTGGCCCTGCCCGCCGACCTGCCCGTCCGCCATCTGCTGCCCGATGCGCCCGAGCGCCCCATCACCATCAACATGGGCTACCGGATGCGCGGCTGGTACGACATCAAAAGCTTCGAGGATCCGGCGGATCGCGCCGTGGAGTCCCATGTCAGGGAGTCAGCGGCCCGTATCGCCGCGCTGATCGACCAGTTGGTGGCCGAGGGTTTCACCCCCGAGCGCATCGTGCTGGCCGGCTTCTCCCAGGGGGGCGTCATCGCCTCCTTCACCGCCCTGCGCCATCCGGTGCCCCTGGCAGGCCTGCTCTGCATGTCCACCTACCTGGCGGTACCCGATGCCCTGCCCGGCGAGATGAGTGAGGCCGCACGCGCCCTGCCCATCTGCTACATGCACGGCATCTATGACGACGTGGTGAACCTCTCCATGGGCTGGGACGCCAAGAACCGGCTGGAAGCGGCGGGACTCAGCCCCGAGTGGCACGAATACCCCATGCGCCACGAGATCTGTCGCCCCCAGCTGGGCGACATTCGCCGCTGGTTGCTGGCCCGCCTCGGTGCCTGATTGTCGGATCACGGGTAAGACAACGGCCTGCATCAGCAGGCCGTTTGCTTTCATCCCTGACGGCGATGCTCGACGGCATCCCCCACTGGCCGCGGCCCCCTCCACACCAGATTCCCGCACCACGGATACGACAACGGCCTGCATCATGCAGGCCGTTTGCCATCTTGCCGGTGCGGCTATCAGCGCATCATCCTACTTCCCGCGCCGCTCCTGGGGTGTCCCGCTGCGGGCTCTGGCTGCGGTAGGGGATCACATCGAGTTTGTCACCCACCTGCACGATTTCGTAGTACTGGGGAAGGTTGAAGTTGCTGAACTGACCCGCATTGCTGAATCGCTCGTGACCCGAGGTGTAGAACCGGTTCACTCCCTGTACCAGTTCGTCCTTG
Organism: Aeromonas sp. QDB30; assembly: GCF_027707645.1. NCBI lineage: Bacteria > Pseudomonadati > Pseudomonadota > Gammaproteobacteria > Aeromonadales > Aeromonadaceae > Aeromonas > Aeromonas sp. QDB30. Next base: position 27,872 of record NZ_JAPCIY010000036.1, read on the forward strand.
CTGCCGGCGAAGTGCTGGTAGATCTCCACCCGGTTCGCCTCGTCCAGGATATAGATGTTGGTGCCTGCATCCCGGGTATCGAAGAAGAACTGCACCAGCCCTTCGCTGGCGTAGGCGTCGACGATGCCGGGCAGGTGCTGGCTGTGAGTCTTGTCGAGGCGCAGCGGCAGGTGATCCAGCTTGTTGTGGGAGATGTGGCGGTAGAAGTCGATGGCGTTCTCCAGCTTCTTGACCGACACCCCGCGCCGCTCGAAGAAGATGCCGTACTTCTCCTTGCCGAGCGCCAGCGTCTTGACCAGCTGCTGCTTGTCCCGGGCCAGACGCAACTCGATGCATTCAGCCACAAGCTGCTGGAAGCGGGTGCGCACCAGGGAGCGGAAGTGCTGGCTGTAGCAGAACACCTCGATCATCTCGGGGGCCGCGGCGTCCTGGTGCATCTTGCCGAGGATGGTGGTGAGGGCGTCCACCACGGCTTCCTCTCCCTCGAAGTGCAGGGTGCGGATCTCGCTCCAGGAGTTGCGATAGACGAGATCCACGGATCCCACCAGACACTCCTGGTTGCGACCGAACGAGAAGACATCGGCGGCGTTGGCATCGAACTCGATCACCTGCCCCACCCAGTGACTGGACGGGTCCGTCTCCAGGTTCAGGAAGATGGAGAGCTGGCGGATCTCGCACGGCCGGCTCAGGGCCAGGTTGGTCGCGCGGGGATACTTGACCGGGAAGGTGCCGGAGAGATCGCGACAGAACTGGTGCAGGTTGTCGATGTGCAGATCCGAGCCCTGGTTGAACAGGTGCACCCGGGACTGGGGCGTCAGCAGGCCGTTGAAATAGGCCCAGGCCACCAGCTTGCTGATGTAGCCGTTATATTCGAGCGGCGCCCGGCCGATGATGTCGGCGGGTTCGAGGGAATGCTTGTAGAGATACCAGCCGGCGCGATTCAGGCGGCCGTGGGGTACCTGGACCAGGCTGAGATCCGGCTCGCCGAGATCCGGCGCAATCTTGAGGTTGATGCGCTGCACCTTGCCCGGCAGGCTCTCGAATGCGGCATAGAGCTTGCGCGACAGGATGCCGATGTCTTCCGGGTTGATGGACTCGCTGATGTTGTTGCGTCGGGCGAACTGGATGAGATTGCGGTAGCTCTGCATCAGAGCCTCCAGCAACTCGGCGTAGGCCACCTTGACGTCCTCGACCTTCCACTCCTGGCGGTGATCAAGGTGGTAAAGGCGCTCCGGACTCCAGCCCCAGTAGGCTACCAGCTGGGCCATCTGCTCCCGGCGCCAGTCCGGGGAGTGATCTTCCTTGGGATGGCTCAGCCCGTCGCACACCTTCAGATAGAAGCAGCGACGCACCAGATCGAGGCGCTGCATGTCGCCGATGGACTTGAGGTAGTTGGTCACCTTGTCCAGCATCAGGCAGTAGTTGTCGAGGCGGTAGTGCATCCCCTCGTTGTGCTGGAACCAGTCGCGACTGGTCACCGACAGCAGCCGGGTGTTGGGATACTCGTGGGAGTAGGCCTCCATCAGCACCGACTTGAGCACCGCCTTGTAGGGGGAGTCGATTCCCTTGTAGAGCTGCCACAGGGCGGAGCCGAAGTACTCCTCGGCAGGAATGCGATCAAAGCCCCCCAGATCGAGCCAGTCATCCTGGCTCAACTTGCCGTGGGCAAACAGGCCGTTGACGTAGTCGTCGTAGTGATCGTCATATTCGGCCGGCACCAGATACCAGAGCAGCCGCTTGCCGGCGATGTGCATGGCGCTGCGGTAGAACTCGTCGAGCAGCAGCAGGTGCTGGGCGCTGCCGCAGCTCTCCCCCTGCATCTGGGCATCGTTGCGCTGGCGGAACTTGTCTTCGGGGATCAGGAAGAAGTTGAGATCGACCCCCCGCTGCTCGGCCCACATGGAGAGGTGCTGGCACTTCTGTTCCAGCAGGGCGAGGCGCTCGCTCGACAGACCGGCCACGTGACAGACCCAGATGTCGAGATCCGAGTGGCAGCACTGACCGATGGAGGAGGTGCTCCCCATGGAGTAGAGGCCCTGGATGGACTTGTCGTGGGTACTGAGACCGCCCTGGCAGTTGGCGTTCTGGCAGAGATCCTGGATGAAGGCCTGCTGGGCCTCGTTGGCGACAAAACTCCAGATACCATGAGGCACATCCCCTGCCACATAACCGGGCAACAGGGGGTGATTGAAGTGCAGCATGACAGGCAGCAAGTGGAAAACCTGCTGCCCGTAGCGACTCATGAGATCCAGCGCTCGTTGCGTCTTGAGACGATTGAGTTCGTCGTAGCGCGCCACCAGCGTGTCGAGTTTAACCAGCAATGCCCTACCTATGGGGAAGAGAAATGACGCACCAAAACGGGGAGACGTCAAAAAAGTGTGATCATGTTAACAATGCAAACAGCAGTGGTAAACAAGCCCGCACACAATCACCGGATTATTTCTGACCCCGTTCGTAACGGTATCATCGGAAAGCAATAAAAATGACTTTTTTCAATGAGTTAAAATCAATTGTTGGCTGAATGAAAATAATTTTCAGCCCCCGTTTTTGAGCTTGGCCCCGCTTTTGCGGGCTGCGCCATGAAAGCCCCTGCAAAGGGTGGTAAGATCGTTTTCCTCTCAAAAGATGAAACAACTGATTGATATGGCAGCCCGAACCCTGAGAATTGCCACTCGAAAGAGCCCACTGGCCCTGTGGCAGGCCAATTTTGTGAAAGATCGGCTGGAGGCACTCCATCCGGATCTGCAGGTCGAACTGGTGCCCATGAGCACCCAGGGTGACAAGATCCTCGACACCCCCCTCGCCAAGGTCGGCGGCAAGGGGTTGTTCGTCAAGGAACTGGAGACTGCCATGCTGGAAGGGCGTGCCGACATCGCTGTCCACTCCATGAAAGACGTACCTGTGGAGTTCCCCGACGGACTCGGCCTGCACACCATCTGTGAGCGCGAAGACCCGCGCGATGCCTTTGTTTCCAACCATTTCAACCAGATAGACGAGCTGCCTCAAGGGGCCGTGGTCGGCACCTCCAGCCTGCGCCGTCAGTGCCAGCTGCGCGCTGCCCGCCCTGATCTCGTGATCCGCGACCTGCGGGGCAACGTCAACACCCGCCTCGCCAAGCTGGATGCCGGTGAATATGACGCCATCATCCTGGCCGCCGCCGGCCTGAAACGGCTGGAGATGGCCCATCGCATCGCCGCCTTCATCGAGCCCGAGCAGAGCCTGCCCGCCAACGGCCAGGGGGCGGTCGGCATCGAATGCCGCCTCGACGATCACGAGCTGCACGCCCTGCTGGCGCCGCTCGAACACCCCGAGACCCGCATCCGGGTGCTGACCGAGCGCGCCATGAACCGCGCCCTGCAAGGGGGCTGTCAGGTGCCTATCGGGGCCTATGCCCTGGTACAGGGAGAAGAGGTATGGCTGCGCGGCCTGGTGGGCAGCCCGGACGGTGCCCGCGTCATTCGCGACGAGATCCGCGGCCCCCTGGCAGAGGGCGAGGCACTGGGCCACACCCTGGCCCAGCGCCTGCTGGCCGCTGGCGCCGACGTCATCCTCGCCGAGGTCTACCGGGCATGAGTGCAGCACAGACCGGTTCGCGGTCATCTGCCCGGAGCGCCGCCTGATGATCCCCCTGGTGGTGCGCCCGGCCGCCCAGGCCAACCAGCTGGTGCAGATGCTGCGCCAGCTGGGTCATGCACCGCTCTGCTGTCCGTTGCTGGAAACCCGACCGGGATGCGACCTCCCTCACCTGGGTGAGATGCTGCGAGAGGCGGACCTCGTTATCGCCGTCAGCATGCATGCCGTTCATTTTGCACATTATTTTCTGTTGCAAACTGGTCAGACCTGGCCACATATTGATTACTTTGCAGTCGGCCAGGCGAGTGCGGATGCCTTTGCCGAGGCGGGCATCCAGGCCCTGTGCCCGGCCGATCCCCGCAGCGAAGGGCTGCTGGCCCTGCCGGCACTGCAAGGGGTGAGTGGCCGCCGGGTGCTGATCCTGCGCGGCAACGACGGGCGGGATCTCATCGCCCGGACGCTGGCCTCACGGGGCGCACTGGTGCACTATTGTGCCACCTACGAGCGCCACTACCCCGATCTTGACGGGGACGCATTGATCCGCCACTGGCAGGCAGCCGGGCTCGACAGCCTGCTCATTACCAGTGGCGAACTGTTGCAGCGGTTGCTGGCCCTGGTGCCCGGCCCGCAGCACCCCTGGCTTTATGACCGCCTGCTGGTGGTGCCCAGTCCCCGGGTGGCCGAGATGGCAGAAGGGGCTGGTTTTACCCGTATCGTGATTGCCCAAGGTGCATCCAACCAGGCTCTGGTGGCCGCCCTGGAACTGAGGAAGATGGAATGACTGAACAGCAAGAAGTCCAGCCGAGTGCCGCGGCCACCGTGGCCGACAACAACAAGCCCGCGCCCGGAACGACTGGGAGCAAGAAGGGCAGCTCTGGCACCGTGCTTGGCGGCATCGCCATCCTGCTGGCCCTGGGGCTGGCCGGTGGTCTCTATGTGCACGGACACCAGAACGCCGTTGCCCAGCAGGCCGAACTGGTAGCCCTCAAGCAGCAACTGGCCGACGCCATGACCAGGATTGATCAGGGCAGCAGCAAGGATGCCGAACAGATCGGTGCCCTCGGCAAGAGCCAGCAGCAGTTGCAGGAGGCGCTGGACGCCTTGCAGACCAAGGTGCTGGATCTGGACGACAAGCGCCCCAATGACTGGATGCTGGCCGAATCCGAATACCTGGTGCGCATGGCGGGCCGCAAGCTGTGGCTCGAACACGACATCGTCTCCGCCATCACATTGCTCGGCAACGCCGACGAGCGCATCAAGGCGCTCAACGACCCCAGCCTGATGCCCATTCGCAAGGCGCTGGCGGAAGACATCGCCAAGCTCAAGGGGATGCCACGGGTCGATCGCGAGGGGTTGACCCTGAAGCTGGCCGCCCTCTCGGACCAGATCGAGCTGCTGCCCCTCTCCACCGTCAGCATGCCGGAAGCCAAGAGCGAGCCCGACCAGACAGTCAGCACCAACCCGGACGAGTGGCAGAGCAACCTGAAGAAGAACTGGGTCAAGTTCACCGAAAACTTCATCACCATTCGTCGCCGCGATGGCGCCGTGGAAGCCCTGCTCTCCCCGCAGCAGGAGATCTTCCTGCGGGAGAACCTCAAGACCAAGCTGCTGCAGGCCCAGCTCGCCGTCTATCGTGAACAGCAGTCCCTCTATGTCGACAGCCTGGAGAAGGCCCAGCGCTGGCTGACCCAGTATTTCGATGCCGACAACAGCGCCACCCAGTACATGCAGTCCGAGCTCGACAAGCTCAAAGGCGAGCAGATCCAGTTTGACTACCCGGATCAGTTCAAGACCCAGACCATGCTGGAACAGGTGCTAACCGAACGCCTGCAACGCATCCTGGCCGGCAACTGAGGAGGAGACCATGATTCGTCTGATCGTCATAGTCGCCGTGATGGTGGCGGGCCTCATCTTCGGTCCCGAAGCCTCCGGCAACAAGGGCTATGTGCTCATCTCGCTGGGCAACTACACGGTGGAATCCTCGGTCACCAGCGCGGTGATCCTGGCGGTGCTGTTCTACGGTGCCCTGCTCATCGTGGAATGGGTGCTGGCCCGCCTGTTCGGCCTGCGCCGCAAGACCCAGGGCTGGTTCGGTTCCCGCCGCCGCCGCAAGGCCAACCTGCAAACCGTCAATGCCACCCTGGCCATGGCAGAGGGGCACTACAACCAGGCCGAGAAGCTCCTCATCAAGGGCGCCGACAACAGCGACACCCCGCTGCTCAACTACCTGAGCGCCGCCCGGGTGGCCCAGGCCCGGGGTGACGACGTGCGCCGGGACCACTACCTGCAGAAAGCCCAGGAAGAGAACCCCAAGGCAGAGCTGGCACTGACCCTGATCCAGACCCAGTTGCAGATTGAGCAGGGCCAGTACGACAGCGCCCTCGGTCGCCTCGAGTCCATCTATGCCCTCAACCCGCGCCACCCCATGGTGCTGGATCAGCTGCGTCAGGTGTATCTGGCCCGTGAAGACTGGGCGGCCCTCATCGATCTCGCCCCTGCCCTGCGCAAGGTGGGCAAGCTGACCGCCCAGCAGGAAGAGACCCTGCTGCACCAGGCGTGGTGCGGTCGTCTGGAGGCCGCCAGCGGCTCCCTCGACACCCTGCGCACGGTCTGGCAGGGTCTGCCCCGCAAACAGCGCCAGGATCCCGTGCTGCTGGCCAGTTACGGGGATCGCCTGCGCCGATTGGGGGCCGATGCCGAAGCCGCTGATCTCTGGCTGGAGGCCCTGCGCAAGGATCCCTCCCCCGAGCTGTTCGCCCGCCTGCCCAAGCTCAAACTGGACGACTACCAGCCCATGCTGACCCTGCTCAGAAAGATCCAGGATCAGCCGGGCGCCGAAGCCGCGCTGGCCCGGGTCTGCCTGCTGGCCGGTCAACTGGACGAAGCCCAGCGGCTGCTGGAGCAGGAAGTGGCGAAGGCGCCGGATGCCGCCCTCTACCACGCCCTCGGCCAGGTGATGGACAAGCGCCGGCTGACCAACAAGGCCAACGAGTACTACCGCCAGGCATTGCAGCTGGCCGACATCTGATCGGCGCATCTGCCTGAATATGGTTTGCATCTTCTCCTCCGAATAGATGGAGATCTCGATGGGACAGGGCGTAAACGAACACAACACAATTACTCTGATTTTTAAACTGGCCCTGGTCGAGCAGATTGAAGAAGGCAAGCTCACCTATAAACAGACGCAGACGCGTTATGACACTCAGGGCCGCTCTACCTGAGCTAGGTGACGGACACCTGCTCACGCAAAATAGTGGCAACTAAGAGATGAATGCCGAGTCGATGGTGATCGAGAAAACACTGAAGCAACAACGTGACCACGGAGAGCTTATTCATCATTCGGACCACCAGGTGCAGTATTGTTCGGGGTTGTATCAGTCATTGCATGAACAACACGGGGTCAAATGCTTGATGACAGATACTCATAACTGTCACCAAAATGCACTGAGATCTTGAAAAGAGAGTCACTGCTGCAAAGCCTGCAGAGGCTGGCGCAGGCGGGGAAAAGTGCGAAAGGCAGTGGATACTTATAACCTGGAGCAACCGCATCAGGCATTGAAATACAGAACCCCTGATGTGACGCATCGGGGGTTCTGAGTGCTAAAAGCTAGCTGAAAATGTGTAGACCTATCTCAGGACTAGACACCATAGTCCAGATCGGACGGAGGGGATCAGTGCCCCGCCAGTTTCATCTGCTCGACCAGTACGGAGCCGGTCTTGAGACTGGAACGCTCATCCTCATCACTGCCCACCGCCACGATATGGCTGAACATGTCGGCCAGATTGCCTGCAATGGTGATCTCCTCCACCGGATAGAGGATCTCGCCATTTTCAACCCAGAAACCGGCTGCGCCGCGGGAGTAATCACCATTGACGATGTTGACCCCCTGCCCCATCAGCTCGGTCACCAGCAGCCCGGTGCCCATCTCTTTGAGCATGCCCTGGAAGTCCTGGCCGGTATTGGAGACCTGCCAGTTATGGATGCCCCCGGCGTGGCCCGTGGTGGTCAGGCCCAGTTTGCGGGCGGAGTAGGAGGTGAGCAGCCAGCTCATCAGCTCGCCGCTGCGGACGATGTCCATGTCGCGGGTGCGAACCCCTTCCCCGTCGAACGGGGTGCTGGCAAGTCCTCCCGGCAAGTGGGGGAACTCCTGGATGGTGAGCCACTCGGGCAGGATCTGCTTGCCCAGTTTGTCCAGCAGGAAGCTCGACTTGCGATAAAGGTTGCCCCCGCTGATGGCCATCACCAGATGGCCCCACAGGCCGGCAGCGGTATCGGGGTGGAACAGCACAGGGGCATGGCGGGTGCTGATCTTGCGAGCCCCCAGGCGGGAAACAGTGCGCTCCACCGCCTCGTCAGCGATGCTCCCTGGGCTCCACAACCCGCCCAGGGAGCGGCTGGAGGAGTAGCCGTAGTCCCGCTGCATGTCGCCATCCTGCTCGCCGATCAGTACGCAGCTCAGGGAGTTGCGCGATGCAGCATAGCCTTTGACGAAGCCGTGGCTGTTGCCATAAACCTTGACGCCCAGGTGGCTGGAGAAACTGGCTCCGTCAGAGTGCTTGATGCGGGCATCCCGCCCCAGGGCCAGCCGCTCGCACTCGATGGCCAGCGCGATGCCACGCTGGGGATCCAGCTCGATTTGGTGGCACAGTTGCAGGTCCGGGGCATCCCAGGCCAGCAGATCCGCATCCGCAAGACCGGCGCAGTCATCGGGAGAGGTGTGGCGGGCGATCTCCATGGCCGCTTCCACAGCGGCGCGAATGGCCGGCTTGGTCAGATCCGTGGTGGAGGAGGACCCCTTGCAACCGTCGCGATAGACGGCGATGCCGAGTGCGCCATCCTTGTTGAATTCGATGCTTTCCAGCTCGCAGCCCCGGGTGTTCACCGAGAGGCCGGTCTGTTTGCTGATGGAGACTTCGGCAAGCCCGGCGCCCAGCCCTTTCGCTATCTCAAGGGCCTCGGCGACCACGGCCTCGAGATGGGATTGATCCTGGCGGATTTGATCTTGCTGGTCCATAACTCACATCTGTATGAAGGGAAGGAAAGGGGCTAAGCATATCAGACCCCTGCGCCCAGCGGGAGAAGCTGGTAACATATCCGCCAAACGTGAATGACAGGAATACAGAGACCGATGAGTCAATATCAAGACGACAACGAGTGGGAAGACTGGGGCCCCAGCAAGAGCCAGCTCAAGCGTGATGCCGAGGCATTGCAGAAGATGGGGGAAGAGATCGTCTCCCTGAGTCACAGCGAGCTGGAGAAGATCCCCCTGGATGAAGAGCTTGCCGAAGCGGTCGAGCTGGGCCGCAAGCTCAAGCCGAAGAAGGATGAGTCCTTCCGCCGCCATCTCCAGTTCATCGGCCGTCTGATGCGTAGCCGCGATGTCGCCCCCATCGAAGAGGCCCTCTCCATCATCAAGATGCGTCACTCCACCGTGAACGCCCGCCTGCACCGCCTCGAACAGTGGCGCGAGCGGCTGATCACCGAAGGCGACAGCGCCCTCAACGAGCTGATGTCCCAGTTCCACGAGCTGGATCGCCAGAAGCTGCGTCAGCTGATCCGCACCGCCAACAAGGAGCGGGAGCTGAACAAGCCGCCGGTAGCCTATCGCGAGATGTACCAGTACCTGCGCGGTGAAATTGAAGATCTGTTGTAAGTGATGACTCACGTCCGCCTTATGGCGGCGTGCAGTACACAATCAAACGGGGCCGAAATGGCCCCGTTTTTTCATGCGATTTCCGCTCAGCTGCCTGCCATGCACTGGGTATGAGTAGCAGGTTGCAGATAGGGGACCAGCAGGGGTGCCATCCCCTTGAGCACCTGTACAGGCAGCGCCGACGTGAAGCGGAACTTGTCGGACTGGCTGCCGGGTACATAGGCCGTCAGCGTGCCGAAGTGATCATCCCCGATGTAGAAGACGAACGTCGCAGTTCGGTTGCGAGCCAGTGAACTGGTCACATTGCCGTAGCGACCGACCGTCTCGATCCGGTTGTCCCCGGTCCCCGTCTTGCCCCCCAGGGCCAGGACAGTACCATCCTGCAAGGCGAAGGCCCCGGCGATGCGCCGCGCCGTCCCCCCTTCCACCACCTTGGAGAGTGCATTGCGCAAGGCGTTGGCCACCTCGGCAGGCATCACCCGTTCCCCCTGGGTGTTCGCCGGCTCAAAGACGGTGGCGAAGGGGGTCCCCTTGGCAAAGGAGAGGTGCTCGATGCGCAGGGTCGGCGCACGAATACCGCCGTTCTGGATGATCCCCATCAGCTCGGCCAACGCAGCAGGACGATCGCCCGAGCTGCCCAGTGCGGTCGCCAGGGACGGAACCAGGTGATCGAACGGGTAACCCAGGCGAGCCCAGCGCTGATGGATGTCGAGGAAGGCCTCAACCTCCAGCATGGTGCGGATCCGGCTATCCCGGGCACTGCGATGACGGGTCTTGAACAGCCAGCTGTAGACCTCCTGACGCTCGTCACGGCTGGCGGTTACCGCATCGGTAAAGGTGGCCTTGTCAAACTCCTTGAGATAGGCAAGCAACCACAGCTCAAGTGGATGCACCCGTGCGATATAACCTTGATCCGGCAGAGAATATTTGCCAGGGCCGTAATTGGTATAGAGCTGCTCTATGCGCTTCTCGGTCAATTTCTCCCGCGGCAGGCGCTTGGCCAGGAAAGCGGCAAAATCGGCCTGGGAGGCTTCCGGCATCAGATAGCGATGCACGGCGGCGAGACGCACCGCGCTGGGTTTGAGACCATCGAGGAAGGTATCGAGCTGCTCTTCTGCACTCTTGCCACGATATTTGCGCCAGAACCTCAGCAGATAGGTCTGGCCCTCCTTGTCGGCAAACTTGGCCAGATACTCGGTACGGCGAGGATCCCTGTCATCTTTCAACAACTGGGCACGATTTCCCTCCTTGTAGAGGCTGTAGCGGACGATGTCCCGCATCAAGCGCACGAAGGGCAGGTTGATGGATTCCCGCAGCGCATCGCGAATGGGCGGGATGCGACCGTTGTCTTCCTTGCGGAAGTTGTTGAAGGTGTGCATGCCACCGCCGGTAAAGAAGCCTTCATAGGGACTTGCGGAATACTTGCGGTCCAGTGCGGCCTCCAGCATCACCGGCAGGCTTCTGTCCTTGGCACTCATCAGATAGGCGATGGCCCAGCGGCTGATGTTGTCCTGATCGGACACTTCGATCTTTCGCAGGCTCTCCACCGGCATGTTGCCGTAGCTGTCATGCAACTCGGTGACAATTTCGAGATAGGTCGTCAGTACCCGCAACTTGGCGGTGGATCCCAGTTCAAGCTTGCTGCCCTCATTGATGTCGAACGGCTGGTCCGTGTTGTCGGTCTGCACCCTCACCTTGACCCCTTCCGGCGTCTTCTCGAACAGGGTAAAGCTGTACTTCACATCACCCGTCTTCTCCGGCGAGAGCAGGCGCTCACCAAACAGACCCACCTGGGCTGCGAATGCAGGGTCTGCCAGTTGCTGCAGATACCGTGACACCTCGTTCTGCAGCGGCATATTGAGGGTGGTGTTGGCCGTCAGATCCATGCGGTCCAAATCATAAAGCTGCACCCCGAGCTGACGACTGAGACGAGTGCGAGCCACCTGCAGTCCCTTGTTGTTGTTGACTCGAGTGATGGCAGGTGCCTGCAGGAAATCGCGGAAGACCAGCTTGGCCTTGAGAGCCGACTCCATCAGGGGGGGCGTGATCATTCCCTCCTGCACGAAGAGTCGCAGATAGCTGTCTGTCAGGGTAGACAGTGCTTCTCTACCCTGCGCCAGGTAATAGGAAGGACGGCGGTGGGCGATCATCAGGGAGACAACCTGGCGCAAGGCAAGCCCCTGCTCGGCCAGGGTAGAATCCTGGTTGCGAGCGGGATCCAGCAGTCGATTCACCTCATCAACATTGGCGCCAAACCAGACCCAGAGGCCATCACCGAGACCGTGCACCTCGCCATAACCGGGCGCTGCAGAGAGCGGGACCGAGTTGAGGTAGGCCCAGGCAACCAGCTTGCGGGCCTCCAGGGTCTCGGGCCCCAGCCGATAGGCACGAACGCTGGCCGAGACCATCTGGCGGATCTTCTCGGTCGGCGAAACGGTCAGTCCATCGGGAGAATGACGATACTTCTCCACCTGGGTCGCCAGAGTGCTGCCGCCAGCAGATTGATCCTGCATATCCAGCGCCTTGCCCACCTGAGACAGCGCCGCCTTGGCAAATCGCGGCCAGTCTACGGCCGGGTTGGCCAGCGGTTCCTTGTTGCTCAGGAGTTCACGGTTCTCGATAAACAGCAGAGACTGGATGACCAGGGGCGGTATGGCATTGAAATCCGGATAGTAATGAGTCGGATACTTGTACTGGTAGAAAGGCTCGGCACGGCAGTCATAGAGTGTCAATCCTGCCTGGACCTTCTCGGTATAAGGCACGAAGAAACCGTGGCTGGCGTAGTTGTAGAGCGCATCGGAAAAACGGACCTGTTCGCTCACCTGGTAGCCACGCTGAACGAGACGTTCCTGGATCATGGGCATCAGCACATAACCGAGTCGCTTGTCGAACGGGCCGTCGTCGGGGAAGGCAATTTGCTTGCTGGGGCCGGGTTCGATCTGATAGGTCAGGGTGGCCGCATAGCGGGAGATCTCCTGTGACTGCAGTCGGGAGGTCTTCATTTCATAACCCACCAGGGCGATCACGGCAGCCAGGCAAAGCAAGAAGATAAAACAGAACAACCAGCGCCACCAGGGTCGGCGTTTACGCTGCTGTTGCCCGTCCGCATTAGGTACGGATGAATCCTGAGATGCCACTTTATTTGAATCCGTCTGTTTTGATGCGCCCATATCAGCCCCACCATGGTTGCGCAATTTATTGTCTTTCAATCAAGCTTAGTCGTTTCAAGTCAAGGGCTTGAAATCTATTGACCGCTTTGCAGCGATGTTAACAGGGCGATTGTGAAAATGGGAGCCGATTGTTGCAACGCGGCAAGAGATCCGAGCTGCGGCATGAAAATGAAACACCGGCCAGAGGCCGGTGTTAACGAGAGCGGGGCGGTATTATTTGCTGGTGCTCATACTCTTCAGCTTGGTACTCAGCTCCTTGCGCTCCTTGGAAAGCTCGGCATTTTTGATGATATGGTCATCTACACGCTCTTCATAATCGGTCCGCATGTTGGCGATGATGGCCTGAACCTCGTCAATGCTCATGCCGGGCTTGATATAGTCACTCAGGTTGTCGAGCAACAGTACCCGCTTCTGGTTGTCACGGATCTTTTTCTCGTTGTCCGCGATTTCACGCTTGAGCTTGTTCTGACGGCGGGACATACGCACATATTCCAGCACATCGTTGAAGGTTGACTTGTTTACTTGTTCCATATCGGTACCACTGAGTGAAGGTGAATAAAAACAGGCGGAGAGTCCCATACCAGAAAAAAAACCGAAACCATGGCACGGGCAAACCCGGAATGCCCCTTACTCTACCGAGTTATGATTCAGATACAACCCCAATCGCAGCGCGGGCGGCGGGTTTAGACAGAACGGCTCCGACTGGGTTATTACGCTAAAAATGATGAAAACGGAGAGAGCCAACATGTGGGTTCAATGCGGCCAGAGCAGCCGCAACTTTTTCCGGTACAGGCAGGCAACAAGTGAACGACGAACAGCACCATAGTGCCCGCTTGCCTTCCAGTGAGTGCTGAATTTCAGGCAATAAAAAACCCCGCTCGAGTGAGCGGGGTTTCTTGTATTGGGTGCCTGGCAG
>NZ_JAPCIY010000037.1:0-40010 GCF_027707645.1 Aeromonas sp. QDB30
TGCCGATGTGGAGCGGGTGATGTCACTTTGTAGCCGAGATTGGATAAAACTGACCTAATGTTTAATCCGATTGGTATAAAAAGAGGGCCTGCCGGCCCTCTTTTGCATCTTCCGCAAAGGTGTTTACAGGCTGGCGGCAATCTTTGCCCCCAGAGCAGTGCTGTTCAGCACCCGCTGGCTATTAACTGCCAGGGAGTTGCCACCGGTCAGCTCGCACACCCGGACGACCGATCACAGGCTGGCAGCGATGCGCGCCCCCAGCGCGGCGTTGTTCAGCACCAACTGGATATTGGCTGCCAGGGAGTTGCCACCGGTCAGCTCGCACACCCGGGCCAGCAGGAAGGGGGTGGACGCCTTGCCCTTCACCCCCTGCTCGTCCGCCTCTCGCAGTGCCTGGGCAATGGCGGCGTCGATGTCGGCCTTGGGCATGGCAAACTGGGTCGGGATCGGGTTGGCCACTACGGCGCCCCCGGCCAGCCCCAGCTCCCACTTCAGACGCAGCGCCTCGGCGATGGCCGCCGGGCTCTCCAGGCGATAATCCACCTTGAAGCCGCTCTCCCGGGTGTAGAAGGCGGGCAGCTCCTCGGTCTGGTAGCCGATCACCGGCACCCCCTGGGTCTCCAGGTACTCCAGAGTCAGACCGATGTCGAGGATCGACTTGGCGCCGGCGCAGACCACGGCCACCGGGGTCTGGGCAAATTCCTGCAGGTCAGCGGAGATGTCGAAGGTCTCCTGGGCGCCGCGATGCACGCCGCCGATGCCGCCGGTGGCGAACACCCGGATCCCGGCCATGGCGGCCACTATCATGGTGGAGGCTACCGTGGTCGCCCCCAGCCCCTTGTTGGCCAGCACGAAGGGGATGTCGCGACGGCTGCACTTGGTGGCGGCGTGCCCGGCACGGCCCAGCGCCTCCAGGGCCCCCGCATCCAGACCCACCTTGAGGCGGCCATCGATGATGGCGATGGTGGCCGGCACGGCGCCGTTGTCCCGCACCACCTGCTCCACCTGGCGCGCCGTCTCCACGTTCTGGGGATAGGGCATGCCGTGGGAGATGATGGTGGACTCCAGGGCCACCACCGGCTTGCCGGCGGCCAGCGCGGCGGCAACTTCAGGTTGGATATCGAGGTAAGCGTTCAACATGGGTACTCCTCCAGCATGCGTTCAACGGCGGCCTTGGATAGGCCGGAAAAGACGGTATCGGAACAATTGACGGTGAGGGCGGCGCAACCGAGGGCGAACCGGGTTGTCTCCATGATGCCCTGCTCCTGCAACCAGGCGTGGGCCAGCCCTGCCATGAAGGCATCGCCGCCGCCGGTCACGTTGACGACCGGGCTGCCGAGCACGGGCAGATGGCCCTGGCAGGCCCCGTCGCTATAGAAGATCCCCTGATCGCCGAGGCTCAGGAAGAGCCGCTGCACCCCGGCGCGGTGGAACCAGGCCGCCGCCATGGGCCAGGTGTCGGGCCCGCCGATGGTGAAGCCGCACAGCTGCTCCGCCTCGGTGCGATTGGGTTTGAGGGTGTGGATGCGGTGCAGCCAGGGGCGGATCTTCTCCACCTTGGCCACCGACACGGTGTCCACGAAGATGATGTGCTCCCCCTGGCGCTCGAACAGCCAGTCCAGGGTGTGGGTGGCGAGGTTGGTGTCGAGCACCCAGAGCCGGGCCGCGCCAAGAAAACCGCTCAGGGGGGTGAGCCGGGCCGGGGTGAGCTGCTCGATGATCCCCATGTCGTTGACGGCGCAGCTCATCTCGCCGCTGCCATCGTGCAGGCTGAGATAGCAGGAGGTCGATTGACCCTCCAGTACCAGCACCTGGCGCACGTCGACCCCGGCGCGCTGGCTCACCTCCAGCAGGTGGTGGCCGTATTGATCGTTGCCCACCGCAGTCAGCAGCCGGGTGTCGGTGCCAAGGCGCGCCAGGTTCTCGGCGATGTTGCGCCCTACCCCGCCGGCGGAGGTGCGCACCCGGCCCGGGTTGGAATCCCCGATGCGCAGGTTGTCGTGGCTGCTGCCACAGATATCCATGTTGGCGCCGCCTATCACCACGGCGTAGGGGCCTTCGCGCAGCACATAGCCGCGCCCCTGCACATAGCCCTGGCGCATCAGGCTGGAGATGTGGCTCGCCAGCGCGGAGCGGCTGATGCCGAGCCTGTCCGCCAGCTCCTGCTGGGCAATCATGGGATCCTGGCGCAGCAGGGCGAGGATCTCTTGCTCACGTTCCGTCATAGACAAACATCCAGTTACAAACGTTTGTCCATTATTTTCGAAAAACGTTTTCCCGCCATCCTCTCGTACAAGAAATGTCGGGTCGCGCACAAAAAATCACCGGGCAGTGCCCGGCGATCACAACATGGTTTTCAGATGGGCCACTCACCCCAGCTGTACCCAGACCTCGCTCCCCTCCAGCCGCACCGGCCAGCAGGCGACGCTCAGGGCAGGATCGTCCAGACAGCGACCGTCCATCAGGGCGTAGCGCTGCTTGTAAAGCGGCGAGGCGACCACGGGCTCCCCACCGGCATCCCCCACCAGGCCACGCCCCAGCACCGCCACGCCGGCCAGGGGGTCCACCCCGTCCAGGGCATAGACATGCTCCCCGAGGCGAAACAGCGCCAGTACCCGCCCCTCCAGCCAGGCGCTGCGCCCGGCCTGCTCCGGCAGCGCCGCCAGCTCGCACACCCGGTGCCACTGCCCGCAGAGCTGTGCATCGTCCTTGTCATCCTTCATACCACCTCCTTGATACTGATGGCGGGCGTGCAACCCGCTGCCCCCGCTCATACCACCTCCTTGATAGCGATATCCGGCACCCATTGCCCCCGCTCCTCACGGCGCGGCGGCGTCTCGTCCTCGGGCCGGTTGACGAAGGCCTCGAACAGCTTGAGCTTGTCCGGATCCGCCAATGTGCTCTTCCACTCGCACTGCCAGGTGCCGACTATCCCCTCCATCATGGCCTCCAGCTCGGCACCGATGCCGAGCCTGTCCTCGATGATCACCGACTTTAGGTAGTCGAGCCCCCCTTCCATGTTCTCCATCCAGACCGAGGTACGTTGCAGCCTGTCCCCGGTGCGCACGTAGAACATCAGCAGCCGGTCGATGTAGCGGATCAGGGTCTGCTCGTCGAGATCCGTGGCGAACAGGTCGGCGTGGCGCGGCCGCATGCCGCCGTTGCCACACACATAGAGGTTCCAGCCCCGCTCGGTGGCGATGACGCCGATGTCCTTGCTCTGGGCCTCGGCGCACTCCCGGGTGCAGCCTGAGACCGCAAACTTCAGCTTGTGGGGGGCCCGCAGCCCCTTGTAGCGGTGTTCCAGGGTCTGGGTCAGGGTCATGGAGTCCTGCACCCCGTAACGACACCAGGTGGAACCCACGCAGGACTTCACGGTGCGCACCGACTTGCCGTAGGCCTGACCGGTCTCAAAGCCCGCCGCCACCAGCTCGCCCCAGATGGCGGGCAGCTGGTCGACCCGGGCGCCGAAGAGATCGATGCGCTGGCCGCCGGTGATCTTGGTGTAGAGGCCGTACTTGCGCGCCACCTCGCCAATGGTGATGAGCCCCTCCGGGGTGATCTCCCCCCCCGGGATGCGCGGCACCACCGAATAGGTGCCGTCCTTTTGCAGGTTCGCGAGGAAAGCGTCGTTGGTGTCTTGCAGGGCGCGGTGGGGCTTCTCCAGCACGTGCTCGTTCCACAGCGACGCCAGGATGGAGGCCACCGTCGGCTTGCAGATGTCGCACCCCAGCCCCTGGCCGTGCTTGTCCCGCAGCGCCTCGAAGCTCTTCAGCTCGCCGACCCGGGCCAGGTGATAGAGCTCTTGACGGCCGTAGGCAAAGTGCTCGCACAACCCCTTGTCCGCCTCAACGCCAAGGTCCGCCAGGGTCTGATCCACCACCTGCTTGAGCAGGTTGCTGCAACCGCCGCAGCCGGTGCCGGCCTTGGTGCAGCTCTTCACCGCCGAGAGCTCGTGATTGCCCGCCCGAACGGCGGCCACCACGTCCCCTTTGCTCACGTTGTGGCAGGAGCAGAGAATGGCGCTGTCCGGCAGCACCAGGGGCGCGGGGGCGGCCCCTGCCTCCCCCACCAGCAGGGAGAGCGGCGGCTGGGGCAGCGCCACCCCGTTCTGGTAGTACTGCAGCAGCCGCTCGTAATCGGCCCCGTCCCCCACCAGGATGGCGCCGAGCAGGCGATTGCCCTCGCCGTCGGTCACCAGCTTCTTGTAGATGCCGTTGACCCTGTCCAGCAGCAGCAACTCCTGGGCGCCGGCGGTGTTGGCGTGGGCATCGCCGATGGAGCCCACGTCCACCCCCATCAGCTTGAGCTTGGTGGACATGTCGGCCCCGATAAAGCGGGTCTCGCCGCCGCACAGACTGGCCACTGCGGCCCGGGCCATCTGGTAGCCGGGAGCCACCAGGCCGAAGATGCGCCCCTGCCAGAGCGCGCACTCGCCGATGGCGAGGATGGCGGGATCCGAACTGTGGCAGCCGTCGTCGATGCAGATGCCGCCGCGCTCCCCGACCTCCAGCCCGGATTGCCGGGCCAGGGTGTCGGCGGGGCGGATCCCCGCCGAGAACAGCAGCACGTCGGTCTCAATGTGGGAACCGTCCTTGAAACGCAGGCGATGACGGGCCTGCTCCCCCTGCTCGATGCACTCGGTGGCTTTCTCCACCAGCACCTCGACCCCGAGGGCCTGGATCTTGTCCCGCAGCACGGCGCCGCCGCTCTCGTCGAGCTGCACCGGCATCAGCCTGGGGGCGAACTCCACCACCTGGGTCTTGAGGCCGAGCAAGCGCAGGGCGTTGGCCGCCTCCAGCCCCAGCAGGCCGCCACCGATGACCACGCCGCTGCGGGCCTGGGCGCAGGCATCGCGGATGGCGGCGAGATCTCCCAGGGTGCGATAGACGAAGCAGCCCTCTCGCTGATGACCGGGGATGGGGGGCACGAAGGGGACCGAGCCGGTCGCCAGCACCAGACGGTCGTAAGGGAACTGCTCGCCGTTGGCCAGCGTCAGGGTGCGGGCCGCCCGGTCGAGCACCTCCACCTCGGCCCCCAGTCGCAGCGCAATGCCGCTCTCCTCATACCAGGCGGGATCCGCCATGCGCAGGGCCTGGGGCGCCTTGCCGCCGAATACCTCGGACAGATGCACCCTGTCGTAGGCGGGGTCAGGCTCGGCGCCAAACACCGTCACCTCAAACCGCTCGAGGCCGCCCGCCGCCACCAGCTGTTCGACGAAGTGATGGCCCACCATGCCGTTACCCACCACCAGCAGCCGTTGCTTGTCGGCCGTGTCGGCGGAACCACTGTTCTGGCGACCGAGCAGGCCCATGCCGTCCTCTGTCACCCACTGTTGCTCTTTGTCAGTCATGTCTCTCTTCCTTGAATCCGGCGGGCTCAGGCGCGCAGCTTGCTGCGCACCTGCCCGGCTGCCTTGAGGGGGGTCACCTTGCGTTGCTTCTCGTAGAGGAAGCGCAGCACCTGCTGGCGCAGCTTGTGGTAGTGGGGATCGTCCGCCAGGGCGACCCTGTCTCTGGGCCTTGGCAGGTCCACGGTCAGGATCTCCCCGACGGTGGCGCTGGGGCCATTGGTCATCATGACGATGCGATCGGAGAGCAGCACCGCCTCGTCCACGTCGTGGGTGATCATGATGACGGTGTTGCCAAGCTCCGCCTGGATCGCCATCAGGGCGTCCTGCAGATGGGCCCGGGTCAGGGCATCGAGGGCGCCGAACGGCTCGTCCATCAGCAGCACCTTGGGGGAGAGCGAGAGGGCGCGGGCGATGCCGACCCGCTGCTTCATCCCCCCCGACAGCTCGTGGGGCATCTTTTGGCTGGCGTGATCCATCTGCACCAGGGAGAGGTAGTAGTCCACCCGCTCCGCCACCGCCCGCTTGTCAGACTCCACCTGGGCCACCGCCAGCGCCACGTTCTGCTGGACGCTGAGCCAGGGCAGCAGGGCGTGGTTCTGGAACACCATGGCCCGCTCGGGCCCCGGCCCCGCCACCTCGCGGCCATCCAGGATGATTCCCCCCAGAGTCGGCTCCAGCAGCCCGGCCACCAGGTTGAGCACAGTGCTCTTGCCGCAGCCCGAGTGACCGATGAGGGAGACGAACTCCCCCTTCTCGATGCGCAGGTTGACCCGACTCAAGGCCTCGAAGCTGCCCTGCTCCGTCTCGAACGAGATGCCGACGTCGCTTATCTCCAGATAACTCTTCATTGGCTCTTCTCCTGCCTGAATAGAAATGTGATTAACGCAGCACCTGGCGCTTGTCCCAGGACAACCACTGCTGCAGGGCCAGCATGCCCCTGTCCAGGGCGCAGCCGATGAGGCCTATGGTGATCACCGCCACCATGATGCGGGCCAGAGACGCAGAGCCGCCGCTCTGGAACTCGTCCCACACGAACTTGCCGAGCCCCGGGTTCTGGGCCAGCATCTCCGCCGCGATCAGCACCATCCAGGCCACCCCCAGGGAGAGCCGCAGCCCGGTGAAGATCATGGGCAGGGCCCCGGGCAGCACGATGCGCCGCACGTGGGTCACAAAGGAGAGGCGCAGCACTCGGCTGACGTTGTGCAGATCCCCATCCAGCCCCGCCACCCCCACCGCCGTGTTGATCAGGGTCGGCCAGAGGGAGCAGAGGGTCACCGTCAGGGCCGAGGTGAGGAAGGACTTGGCAAGCCAGGGGGCGGGATTGGCGTAGAGGGCGCTCACCACTAGCGTGATGAGGGGCAGCCAGGCCAGCGGCGACACCGGCTTGAGCAACTGGATCACCGGGTTGGCGGCGCGATAGAGCCCCTGATTCATGCCGAGCAGCACCCCGCACGGAATGGCGATCAGGGTCGCCAGCGCGAAGCCGCACAGCACGGTGAGCAGGCTGGTGGCTATCTGATCGAAGAAGGTGGGGCGTCCTGTGTAGGGACGCAGCTTCACCTCGGCCGCCGGATCCGCCGCCAGCCTTGCCGCATTGCGCACCTGCTGGCGTTCGAGGAAGGCCGCCGCCTTCTCCCGCTCCTGCAGATGCTCCTGCCCGAGGGACCAGAGCTGGCTGGCGGTGGCGAGCGGCCCCGGCAGGGTGCCCAGACTGGTCTGCACCTGGCTCGCCCCCCACTGCCAGAGGCCGAGGAAGAGCAGCACGCCGAGCAGGGGCTGCACCATGATTTTCCAGTTGATGGCTTTTAAATGGATGAGGGGCCATGTGTGTCGTTTCATCGGGATCTCCTTGCTCATTGCACCCGCTCATCGCCCTTGAGGCCGATGGCGAACTGTTGCAGGTAGGCGTTGGGGTGGCGGCCGTCGTAGATGAGGCCGTCGATGAAGCCATCCTGGGGGCCGCGATAGCCCTGCTCGCTGGCAAAGTCGGGGAAGTCGGTGGCCTTGAGCTTGCCCTCGGCGATGAGGGCCTCGGCGGCCTGGCGATAGACATCCGGTTGATAGACGGCCTTGGCCACCTGCTCGAACCAGGCGTCCGGTCTGGCTTCGGGGATCTGGCCCCAGCGCCGCATCTGGGTCAGGTACCAGATGGCGTCGGAGTAGTAGGGATAGGTGGCGTGGTGGCGGAAGAAGACGTTGAAATCCGGCACCTGGCGCTTGTCCCCCCTGGCGTACTCGAAGGTGCCCGTCATGGAGCTGGCGATCACCTGCTCGTCCGCCCCCACGTACTCGGGTTTGGCCAGCAGCTTGGCCGCCGCGCGCCGGTTGCCGTTGTCGTCTGCATCCAGCCACCAGGCCGCCCGCAGCAGCGCCTTCACCAGCCGCACATGGGTGTTGGGGTGACGCTCGGCCCACTGCCGGGTGACGCCGAACACCTTCTCCGGGTTGTTGCGCCAGATCTCGTTATCCGTGATGACGGGCACCCCTATGCCCCTGGCGACCGCCTGCTGGTTCCAGGGCTCCCCCACGCTGTAGCCGGCGATGGTCCCCGCCTCCAGGGTGGCGGGCATCTGGGGGGACGGCGTCACCGACAGCAGCACGTCCGCCTGGCGCTGGCCCGAGTTGTCGCCGAGCCGGGGTGCATAGAAACCGGGGTGCAGGCCGCCTGCCGCCAGCCAGTACCTCAGCTCGTAGTTGTGGGGGGAGACGGGGAAGACCATCCCCATGTTGAAGGGCTTGCCCCCCTGGCGATACTCCGCCACCACGGGCTTAAGGGCGGCGGCGCTCACCGGGGGCGGCACCTGGCCCGCCTGCGGCCTGGGCAACTGGGGCGCCATGGCGGCCCAGACGCTGTTGGCCACCGTGATGGCGTTGCCGTTGAGATCCATGGCAAACGCCGTCACCAGCTCAGCCTGGGTGCCGATGCCGATGTGGGCCGCCAGGGGCTGGCCCGCCAGCATCTGGGCGCCGTCCAGCTCGCCGTCTATCACCCTGTCCAGCAGTATTTTCCAATTTGCCTGGGCTTCGAGGGTCACGTAGAGCCCCTCATCCTCGAAATAGCCCCGCTCGTAGGCCACCGCCAGCGGCGCCATGTCGGTCAGCTTGATGAAGCCGAGCCTGAGCTCCTCCTGCTCCGGGGCTCCCAGTGCCAGCACCGGCAGCGACAGCGCCGCCAGCAGCAGCCCCGCACATCCTTGTCGTCCGTTCATTACATCTCCTCCCTCGGTTCCGGGTCAGGGCCATGGCGCCAGACTGCCTGGAATCGCAGTGCCACCTCGTTGCAGCGCTGCGACCCAAGGTGCGTCGCGACCAAAAAAAAGCCCCGCCGATCCGGGATCGGCGGGGCTTCTTTGCCCTGTTGCGGGTGAGTGACCTGACCGGCCCCTCACTGCGCATCGTTACTTCATTGCTATCGTGTTTTTGTTATTCACTTTCCGTGCCAGCTCGTCCAGGGTGCATCAGGCGGCCCTTTGCGGTCTGTGGTGCCCTGATCCTCCCTCAAATTTGCCTCAATTAGGCGCAGTTGCACCAAAAAGGTTGGCCACGGGAGCGCTCAGGCGGGCAAAGCCTGCAGCAGTTGCCGCGCCAGCTCCCCCAGGCTCAGGTGGCGGCTCATGGCGGTGCTGCGCATCAGGCGATAGGCCTGCTCCTCGTCCAGCCCCTGATGGCGCATCAGCCGCCCCTTGGCCTGCTCGATGAGCCGCCTATCCTCCAGCTTCTGGCGCAGCTCGCTCTCGGTCTGCATCAGGGCCTGCACCATGGCGAGCTGACTGCGGGCCAGGCGCAGCCACTGCTCCACCGGCTCACGCTCGCCGCAAGGGTGGGGTACCAGCAACACCCCCTGCTGCAACAGGGCGAGCTGGGTATCGCCCCCCAGCCGCTCGCAGAACAAGAGGCGCGGCATGTCGGGCCAAAGGGAGAGGCCAAGGCGTACCTCGGCGCTGAACTGGCGGCAACTGACGAGCAGGGCATCCCCCCTCTGCGTCGGCGTCAGCAACTGGCGGGTATCGAGGATCCCGGGCTGATGGCCGTAGTGACTGACCAGCAGGGCCAGGCGGTTCGCCTGGCCCGGGTCATCGGCGTGGATCAACAGCCGGGAAGCGGGGCCGTCCTGGCCCCGGGTGGAAAAAGTGGTCATGGCGCTCCTTGTCGGCGACGATCGCGTTCTGTCTGGCGAAAATGCCGCAACATGAAGGCCAACTCTTTGAATCTACCTCCTTTTTATCTATCAGGAGGTAGTGGGGGTAGAGGGACAATCGCCCCTCAGGCGACCCGTTCCAGGGCCTCCGTCAGCAGCCCCTGCAGCTCGGCGCGAAGGCGCACCACTTCCCCCACTATGATCAGCACCGGGCTCTGGCCGAGCAGGGCCAGGGCGGCCTGCGCCAGACCGTCGAGCGTGGTCTCGTGCACCTGCTGGCGGGCGCTGCACCCGGCCACCACCAGGGCCACCGGCACATCCAGTGAGGCCCCCGCCGCCAGCAGCCCCTGCCGGATCTGGGCCGCCCGCTCCAGCCCCATGTAGAACACCAGGGTGTGGCCCGCCCGGGTCAACCCCTGCCAGCCCTGATAGTCGCGCTCGTCCATCAGGTGGCCGGTGACCAGGGTCAGGGAGCGGGCCAGCCCCCTGTGGGTCAGGGGAATGAAGCTGCTGGCGGCGCACCCCAGGGCCGCCGTGATCCCCGGCACCAGCTCGGCCTCGATGCCGTGCCGGGCAAGGTGCAGCGCCTCCTCGCCGCCACGGCCGAACACCAGGGGATCCCCCCCCTTGAGGCGCACCACCCGCTTGCCGGTGCGGGCCAGGGCCAGCAGCAGGGCGTTGATCTCCTCCTGGGTCGGGCTCGGCTCGCCGCAGCGCTTGCCCACGTCGAACCGGGCCGCCCCCTGGGGAATGCGTGCCAGGATCTCGCTCCCCACCAGGCGGTCATAGACCACCACCTCCGCCGCCTCGATGCGTTGCAGGGCGCGCAGGGTCAACAATTCGAGGGGGCCGGGGCCCGCTCCCACCAGACTGATTTGGCTCATCTCAGGCTCCTTGTGTCCTGGCACCGCACTAAGCGGATGCCAGGAAAACATGTTTGATCAACAGCTTGTCGATTTCGGGTAGGCAGGTGCCGCAGTTGCTGCCACAGCCGAGCAGGGCCTGCAGCCCCGCCAGCTCGCTCACCCCCTGCCGGGTGATGGCATCGACGATGCGCTGCTCCGAGACCCGCAGGCAGGAGCAGACCAGCCGGCTCTCCCCGGCCAGGGCCTGGCTCAGTGTCTGGCTCAAGGCCCCCGCCTGGAGCGGCGTGCCGAGCAGACTGGCCAGCAGGTCGACCTTGATGTCCGGGCGCCGCTCCCCCACCAGCAGGATCCCCTCGATGCGATCCCCGGCCAGGGCCACGGCCAGCCACCCCTCCTTCATGGGCAGCCTGAGCCAGTGCCCCTCTGCCCCCAGCCGTTGCCACAGGCGCTCTGGGCTCTCTGACCAGGAGGCCAGCAGGGTGCAGTTCCCCTCGGGCAGGGGGCGCCTGGCCCACCAGTCCCCCCCCTCGCACCAGTCATGGCGGCCACACCAGAGCCCCTGCCAGCGGGTGGGCTGCGCCCTGGCCTGCACCCGCCCCTGCTTGAACATGGGCTGGCCCGAGAGGGGATCCACCACGGGGGCGATGAGGCGGTTGACCGCCCCCTGGCTGCACTGGCTGTCGGTCCAGTGCATGGGCAGGAAGGCCTCCCCCTCCCTGAGCCCCTCGTCCAGCCCCACCAGCAGCAGCGCCTCCCCGAGCTCGTTGCAAAGGCGCACCAGGTCCCCCTCCTTCACGCCAAGCGCCAGCAGGCTGGCGGCCCCCATCCGCACCCTGGGCCAGGGCTCGGCCTCCTGCAACCGGGGCACATGGCCGGTGCGGGTCATGGTGTGCCACTGATCCCGCAGCCGCCCGCTGTTGAGGAGCAGGGAGACAGCCCCTGCAAGCGGGGGCGTTTCTGACTGCTCGGGGAAGCGCTGGGCCAGGGGCAGCAGGCGGGCCCGGCCATCCGGGGTGGCAAAGCGCCCGTCCTCGAACAAGCGATCACGCCCTTTGGGCCAGCGGGCGTTGACGGGCCAGCGCAGGGGAGAAAGGGACTCGAATTCGGCACGGGTGAGACCCGCCAGCCCGGAGATGTCGAACTGGCGGGATCCGTCGTTCTCAAACCCGGAGAGGGCGGCATGCTCGCAGAAGATCTCGTGCTCGTGCTCATAGGCGAACCCCTCGCCAAAGCCGAGCCGACGGGCGAGCCGGGTCAGGGCCCACCAGTCTGGCCTGGCCTCCCCCGGCAGGGGCAGGAAGGCGCGCTGGCGGCTGATGGTGCGCTCGGAGTTGGTGACGGTGCCGCTCTTCTCCCCCCAGGCGGCGGCAGGCAACAGCAGGTGGGCGAGGCGCGCCGTGTCGGTGTTGGCCGTCACCTCGGAGACCACCAGCAGCTCGCAGCGGCTCAGGGCCTCGCGCACCCGGTTGCCGTCCGGCAGGGAGACCGCCGGGTTGGTGCCGAGCACCCAGAGCGCGCGGATCTCCCCCCGGTGCACCGCCTCGAACAGCTCGACGGCCTTGTGCCCCGGCCCGCGCACCATGGTCGGGCTTCCCCAGAAGCGCTGTACCCGATCGCACTCGGCCTCGCCAAAGCCCATGTGGGCGGCGAGCTGGGTCGCGAGCCCCCCCACCTCACGCCCTCCCATGGCGTTGGGTTGCCCCGTCATGGAGAAGGGAGCCGCCCCCGGCTTGCCGATGCGACCACACATCAGGTGGGCGTTGATGATGGCGTTGGCCTTGTCCACCCCCTGGTTGGACTGGTTGATCCCCTGGCAGAACAGGGTGACGGTCTTGGGGGTGCGGGCAAAGAGCTGGTAGAAACCGAGCAGATCGCTGCGGGAGAGGCCGCAGCTGCGGGCCACCTCGTCCAGTTGCCAGGCGGGGTCGTCCAGCGCCCCCGCCAGCGCCTCAAAGCCGCTCACATGCTGCGCAACATAAGCCTTGTCCCAGCCATCGACATCGAGCAGGTAGCGGCACAGGCCGTTCCAGAGCGTCACGTCGCTGCCGGGTTTGAGTGCCAGATGCAGATCCCCCTGCTCCGCCGTCATGGTGCGGCGGGGATCCAGCACCACCAGCCTGAGCTCGGGGCGCCGCGCCCTGGCCTGCTGCAGGCGGCGAAACAGCACGGGATGGGTCCAGGCGGTGTTGGCACCGGTGAGCACCACCAGATCGGCGAGCTCGAGATCCTCGTAACAGGCGGGCACCAGATCCTCCCCGAAGGCGCGCTGGTGGGCCACCACCGCCGACGACATGCAGAGCCGGGAGTTGGTGTCCACGTTGGCACTGCCGAGGTACCCCTTCATCAGCTTGTTGGCGACGTAGTAATCCTCGGTGGTGAGCTGGCCCGACAGATAGATGCCGATGGCATCCGGCCCGGACTCGGCCAGGATGGCGGCAAAACGCTCCGCCAGGGTGTCCAGGGCCTCCTCCCAGCCGATGCGCTGCCCCATCCAGCGCGGATAGAGCAGGCGGTCGGGAAAGGCCAGGCTCTCCAGCAGGCTGGCCCCCTTGACGCACAGGGCGCCGCCATTGGCCGGATGCTGCTCATCCCCCTGCAACTGCCAGTTGTCTCCCTCCCGGCTCAGCCGGATGCCGCACCCCACTCCGCAATAGGCACAGGTGGTCTTCATTCCCTTGCTCCTTGTCATGTGTCTGACGAGGGGCCCATAAAAAAAAGCGTCCGCCCCCCTGCGGGGACGGACGCCTTTGTCCGGATGCCTCATCGTCTTGTATGGGGAAGTGACTGCAAACCCCGCGCCAGGATGCAAGGGGCGCCGCCATTGCGCATCAGGGGGTCGGGCTGCGCCGCCACGGTGCAGCCGCCCCCTTGTTGGGCCCGCCTTGCGGGAATCCGCCCCGCACGCTGGGCAAGGGGCCCACCGGGGGTATAATGCGCCGCCACACAGGAGAGAGAGATGAAAGTGTCAGATGAAGGCGCTGCCTGGCAGCACCGGGCAGATGCCCGGGAGAGAGGGGACTATTGCGCCATCGGGCTGGTCAATCCCAAATCCCCGGAGAACGTGGGTGCCGTGATGCGGGCCGCCGGCTGCTACGGGGCGGACGAAGTCTACTACACGGGGCAGCGCTTCGAGCTGGCGAGGCGTTTTGTCACCGACACCAAGCAGATGGTGGAGAAGATCCCCCTGCTCGGGGTCGAGGAGCTGCTGGACTTCGTGCCCGAGGGCTGCACCCCAGTGCTGGTGGATCTGATCGAGGGGGCCACGCCCCTGCCGGATTACGTGCACCCCGAGAGAGCCTTCTACATCTTCGGCCCGGAGGATGGCACCCTGGAACCCGCCCGCTTCGCGGCGGTGAAGGAGGTCATCTATGTGCCGACTCAGGGTTGCATGAACCTGGCCGCCTCGGTCAACGTCATCCTCTATGACAGGTTGGCCAAGACGCTCAGAGCCAAAGGCTGAGGCAGGACAAGACGTTATCTATGTGGCCAGACCGACAGGCTGCATGCACCTCACCGCCTCGGTCAACGTCATCCTTTATGACCGGTTGGCCAAGACGCTCAGAGCCAAAGGCTGAGGCAGGACAAGAGGGGCCCGATGACGGCATCAGGCCCGACAGCTAGGGCTGTGGCTTGTTCGCCCGCACCACCTGTTCCCTGAGAAAGTCCTGGTAGTAGTCGTAGAGCTTGTTCTGCCGATAGATCTCCGCCAGCTTGCCCTGCCTTATCAGTGTGCGCATGCCGGGATCCCAGAGCCCGTGCAACTCCCTGCCCTTCGGGGTATCGGCGAAGATGGGGTAGGTCGGGATCCAGCGCAGGAATACCTGTACCAGCTCGGGGGGAAGGGAGCCTTCGGGGTAGAGGGCGCCGTCGGTCAGGTAGTAGCGGTAACGCCCCTTGATCAGCAATTGCAGCGCCATCTCGTGGCTGTCTATCTCGAACCAGCGCATCGGCTCCGGGATGAACTTGTCAAAGGCCCACCCCCTCAGCCAGAGCACCTCCTGCTCCTTGAGGCTGTGCTCCCCTGCCCAGTGCGGCAGCCAGCGCTTTTGCATCACCACGCTCACGTAGTCCGCCGAGTCGGGGTAGTCGGGCTGATGGACCCCGGGCACTTCTCCCCGATAGACCCCCATCGCCATGTCCCCCTCCTTTTGCGACACCACCGCCAGTGCCCGTTTGTAAGGCACCATGTGAAGCTTCACCTCGTGCCCCAGGGGTTCATAGATGGCTCGAACCACATCCAGATAGACCCCCTTGCCGTCCCGGTGACAGAAGCCGGGCCAGTCGTCGCAATAGACGTGTATGGTGTCTGCCCGCACGAACGAGGTGATCAGCAGGCAACAGAACAGAAAAAGACGAACCATGAATATCCTCAGTGATATGGCACTCGGCAGATGCTCACCGCCGGACGGCCCGTTCAGGCATACAGATAGCATAGAAAAACAGAGTCCCGGCCGACATTTTCCCCATTTTGCGAGCGGGTCGAGGGTTATTGTCGCCCCACAGCGTATCATGGCAAACAAGATTCATTAGTAGCCCAACTTGAGGGGAGATTCTCATGCCAACCATCAAATCCCTGCTCTGCCCCGTCGATTTCTCCGAGATGTCCAGAGCGGTACTCGACTACGCCGTCTTCATGGCCAACACCCACCAGGCCGAGCTCAAACTGGTCCACGTGGTGGATCAGCTGCACGGCTTCGACAGCTACAAGATCCTGCACATGACGGCCATCGAGATCACCCACGAGATGGAACGCCAGGCCAAGAGTCAGCTCAAGGAACTGGTCGCCTGCCTGCCCATTCCGGCCAAGTTCGAGGTCCGTTTTGGCCGCGCCGCCGATGAAATCGTCCTCCAGGCGAAGGAAGACAAGGTGGATCTCGTGGTCATGGGCAGCCATGGCCGCTCCGGCATCACCCACCTGCTGGTGGGCAGCGTGGCGGAATCCGTGGTGCGCCACGCTCCCTGCCCTGTGCTGGTGGTCCGCAAATAACCCCCGCCTGATGCGCCAAGGCCAGCATATGCTGGCCTTTTTGCTGTTCATTGCCATGGGATGCTCATCGCAGCACACTCGCGGGCAGGCTCTCAGCCATGGGCATAGATGACGCTCCCTCCCTTGATGGTGTCGATAATGGCCCTGGACTGCTCCCTTGGCAGGGCCGGGCATCCCCAGCTGCGCCCCAGCTTGTCAAACTTCTGCAGATGCCTGGGGCTGGCGTAGTCCGCCCCGTGCACCACGATGGCGCGCTTGCGGGCATTGCTGTTCTTGCCGGGACTGAGGCCGTCGAGACGCAGGGAGTAACCGTGCTTGCCCTGATAGGTCTCGGCGGTGCGGTAGACCCCCAGGGAACTTTGCCGGGAATTCATCTGATTGGAGAACTGGCGGGCGGCCAGCTCCCCCGAATTGCGGCCGTGGCTGACCCAGGTGTGGTAGAGCAGCTTGTGGCGCTTGACGTCGATGACGAACAGCCGGCGCATGGTCGAGGGCTTGCTGTAGTCGATGATGGTGAGAATGGGTTTTCGCTTGTGGCGCACGCTCTGGTAACCGTCCAGGGCCTTGCGAAACACGCGGCTGTCGAGCTTGCCGGCCAGCCCGAGCTGACGATAGAGATCCTGGTCCCAGCTGGCGTGGCTGGCGCCGCTGAAACAGAGCGCCCCCAGCAGCAGTGGCAGGCTCAGCCAGAGGCTGCCCCACCACGCACTCCTATCCTGTCCCTTCATCCTTGAAGTTGCTCCCCTTGCTGTCGCTGGCCTGATGCCCCGGGTGACACCGCATCCTGCTGGATAGTTATATGCAAGCCATTGATTGCGAGCAATAAAAAAGCACAAAAATGCCGACCTGAGTCGGCATTGTCCTGCTTGCTGAGCGTGCCTGGATCAGGCACGGCTGAGATAATCCGCCTGCCCCACCCACTTGTAGCTGGTGAGTTCGGTCAGCCCCATGGGGCCACGGGCGTGAAGCATCTGGGTCGAGACCGCCACCTCGGCCCCGAGGCCAAACTGGCCGCCGTCGGTGAAGCGGGTAGAGGCGTTGACATAGACCGCCGCCGAACCGGCCCCGTTGACGAAACGCTCGGCATTGGCGAGGGAGTTGGTCAGGATGGCATCGGAGTGGCCGGCGTTGTGCTCGCGCATATGGGTGAGCGCCTCGTTGACGTCCGCCACCACCTTGACCCCCAGGGTCAGCCCCAGCCACTCGGTGTCGAAATCTTCCGGCCCCGCGTCGCACAGGTTGTCGCTGCCAGCCAGCAGCGCCATGGCATTGGGCGCACCCACCAGGGTCACCTTGCGCTCGTTCATCAGAGCCACCAGTTGCGGCAGCAAGGTGGCCGCCACCTTCTCGTGTACCAGCAGGGTATCGAGGGCGTTGCAGGCGGAGGGGCGCTGCACCTTGGCGTTCTCGATGACCGCCAGGGAACGCGCCAGATCGGCGCTCTCGTCCACGAAGATATGGCTGATACCGAACCCGCCGATGATGACGGGGATGGAGCTGTTCTCCTTGCACATCTTGTGAAGACCCGCGCCACCGCGGGGGATGATCATGTCCACGTAGCGGTCGAGGCGCAGCAACTCGGCCACCAGCGCCCTGTCCGGGTTGTCGATGTACTGCACCGCCGCCTCGGGCAGACCGGACGCCGCCAGGGCATGCTGGATCACCCGCACCAGCTCCAGGTTGGAGTGGAAGGTCTCGCGACCACCGCGCAGAATGCTGGCGTTGCCGGTCTTGAGGCAGAGGCTGGCGATGTCGATGGTGACATTGGGGCGCGCCTCGTAGATGACGCCGATGACCCCGATGGGCACCCGGCGACGGGAGAGGCGCAGGCCATTCTCCAGCACCCGGCTGTCGATTTCGGCCCCGACCGGATCGTCCAGGGTGATCACCTTGCGCACATCCGCCACTATGCCGGCAAGGCGCGCCGGGTTGAGCAGCAGGCGATCCAGCATGGCTTCCGTGAGCCCCGCCTCGCGCCCGGCGGCAATGTCTTTCTCGTTGGCCGCCAGGATCTGGGCACTGCGTGCTTCCAGTTCATCGGCGATGGCCGCCAGCGCCCGGTTCTTCTGTGCCGTGCTGACGGTGGCCAGTTGATAGGCGGCTTCACGGGCCGCCTGCCCCATTTTCTCCAGACTCATCACAGTTCCCTTTTGTTCATGCGGTGCCGCCCTGTTCAGAGCAGCACCATATCATCACGGTGGATGGCCACGGCCCCATAGCCGTAACCCAATACCTGTTCAATCTGATCCGAGTGGACACCGCGCAGCCGATCCAGCTCCAGATGGTCGTAACGGCAGATACCGCGAGCCAGCTCGCTCCCCTTGGGATCCAGGATACGCACCACATCGCCACGCACGAAATCTCCCTTCACCGCGACGATGCCCTTGGGCAACAGGCTGGAGCCCTTCTCCTGCATGGCGGCCACGGCCCCCTGATCCACCTGCACTTCGCCGTGAGGAGGGGGCCCTGCCAGGATCCAGCTCTTGCGCCCTTCCAGGGGGGATGCCAGGGCCGGGAACAGGGTCCCCACCCGCTCCCCGGCGGCGAGTCGGCCGATCACTTCCGGGATCTGGCCGGTGGCGATCACCACGTCCACCCCGGCCCGGCGTGCCACGTCGGCCGCCTGCAGCTTGGTGGCCATGCCACCGGTGCCAAGGCCGCTCACGCTGTCACCGGCGAGGGAGCGCAGGGTGTCATCTATGGTCTGCACCTCTTCGATGAGCTGGGCATCCGGGTTGGTGCGCGGGTCGGCGGTGAAGAGCCCCTTCTGATCCGTGAGCAGGACCAGCAAGTCCGCATCCGCCAGGATGGCCGCACGGGCAGAGAGGTTGTCGTTGTCCCCCACCTTGATCTCGGCGGTGGCCACGGCGTCGTTCTCGTTGATGACGGGGATGATGCGGTGATCGAGCAGAGTGCGCAGGGTGTCGCGGGCATTGAGGTAGCGCTCCCTGTCTTCCAGGTCGGCGCGGGTCAGCAGCATCTGGCCGATGTGCAGCCCGTAGAGGTTGAACAGGTCCTGCCATACCCGGATGAGCTGGGTCTGACCCACCGCCGCCAGCATCTGTTTGTTCGGCAGGGTAGGCGCCAGCGGAGGGTGGCCCAGATGCTCGCGACCGGCGGCGATGGCCCCCGACGTGACCAGCACGACACGGTGCCCGTGTCGATGCAAGGCGGCACATTGTCTGACCAGCTCGACCATGTGGGCACGGTTGAGGCGGGCAGATCCCCCGGTGAGCACGCTGGTGCCCAGTTTGACGACTATGGTTCTGTTTTCCATGGGAACGAAGGGTTAGAAAAGTAAGGAATCCCTTTATACCCACGGCCCCCCTGCCCTGCAAGGCAATTAAGCCTCGCCAGGCAGTTGCGGGCTCGGTGACAAAGCATCGGGGTACCCCGCACCGGGAAGATGCGGGGCTTGGGGATCAGGCTGCCGTCACGCTCAGTTCGGCGGTCACCTGCTTCGCGGGGGAGAGGGTGCACTCCAGCTGGGTCAACTTGCCGCTGATGAGCTTGTAGAAATGTTGCAGGGTGCGTTCCACTTCCGCCTGATGCTTCTTGGGCAGCGCCTTGTCGATCCACTCCCCGTCCGCGTTGTAGAACCCCGTCTGATAGTGGTAGCTGAAGCTGTGATCCGCCTGCTCCAGCACCAGCCACCAGCCCCAGAACTCCCGCTTGTCCGGGGCAGGCTTGGCGCTGACGCAGACGGACAGGCAGTCAAAGCGGTATCGGCCCTCCTCGCACAGGTCTTCACGCAAATAGGGGCCAATGGCCGCGAACTGCCGCAGCAATCGCTTGTAAGTCACTCCTTCCGACATGCTAACCTCCCTGTTGAACAAGCC
The DNA here is from genome assembly GCF_027707645.1 of Aeromonas sp. QDB30. NCBI lineage: Bacteria > Pseudomonadati > Pseudomonadota > Gammaproteobacteria > Aeromonadales > Aeromonadaceae > Aeromonas > Aeromonas sp. QDB30. The sequence continues at coordinate 19,184 of NZ_JAPCIY010000037.1, forward strand.
ATACCATCACATGGTGATGTTACATTTTTAGTTTTATATCATGTACATAAGTGCTTTTTGAGCCAGTCTACCGTCTCTTTCAGTGCCTCGTCATAGACCTCGAGCAGTGGCTGCTTGTCAAACACCACCGCCTTGCCGTTGCGACTCGCAGCGGCCAATGCCCGGACATCCTGCTCGGGACAAATAAAATCTTTCTTGTGCCCGATACTCAATATCGGCACGGAAGTGCGACTCCCCAGCAATCCCTGGGTCTTGAGGGAGAAGACCTGACACTTGGTGCGCAGCAGATCCCACTGAGCCGCGTCCGCCCCCAGCCGGTTCGCCAGCCCGTCGCGCATCATGCGCGGGCAGCGGGCGAACATCTCCTGATTGGTGAACACCTGGTTGATGCCGGCACCGATGCAAACCACGGTCCGAAGCTTGAACGGCTCGACGAAGGCGAGGCGGGCCGCCACATTGCCGGCGAGGCGGAACCCCACCATGGCGATGCGCTGGTGATCGACCCAGGCCACCTCCGAGAGGTAGTTGAGCACCGCCTGGTGCAGGCGGCTGGTGTCCTGCACCAGGGGCCAGTGCTCGGCATAGCCGGTGCCCGGCATGTCCAGGGAGAGCATCCCGATGCCATGGGGCTCGAGACACTTGAAATAGAAGTTGAGGAAGTCCACCTGAAGCGAATCGATGCCACCGCTGACGATGACCAGGGGCACAGGTTTCTCGGTGGTGGGCAGATGCAGGTAGCCCTGGATGGTCTTGCCCCGAAACGGGACCTGCAACTCCTTGAGGGGCACCTTGAACAGGCGTCCGGCCTCGCGATAGGCCATGTTGCCGAGCAACTGGGCCTGATCTGCCAGCTCGTCGTGCTTGAGGTGGGGGTAGCTTGCGATGGAGTAGTAGCGCACGGCCTTGAGCAGGCTCTTCAGCGCCGCGGCGCGATCCCCTTCCCCCAGCAGCGTCCGCCCCGTATTGAAATAACGGCCGGCGAGCTGGCTCCACTCATAGACCCAGTTGCCGGGCACATAGCCCTTGATGGTGTCCAGATAGCGTTCGTGACTGCGCTCCCCCTGCCCCATGGCGATGTGCGCCAGGGTCTGCTCCACCTCGACGGGATCGGCCCCCTGCCAGGCCCAGGTCGGTCTGCGCAGCAGGCGATACCAGCGGGGCGACAGGGCGCCATCGATGAAGCTGTCAGACAGTGCGCTGTCTTGCTCGTCGACGGGGCTCGAGTTGGAGACTTCGGAAGTTTCCAATACCTTTTTGACCCGGGTAAACAGCTTTTCCGTCAGATTGGTATCGTCGTTTGGTTCCAAAATGGTGGCTCTTCTGTCTCAAACAATGTCCCATCTTAACCACTTTTCACATCGAGCAGCCACACCAGAAACGCATTGAGCCCCAAAAGGGGCTCAATGTGGTCAACCTTGCATCACGACGGATCAGTCCGCTTCCGAATGCCGGGGAGTCACTGGTCGCGACCGGTGGGGCGATTACGCTTCGTCGCAGATCGGCTTGGCGAACTCCAGCGCCATGTCCCAGGGCTGTTCAATCCAGGTATCCTGCGGAATGGCGACTTCGAAGTCATCCACCAGGGGTTCGCCCATGGGCTTGGCGAAGATGGTGATGAATTTGGCTCTGGGGTAGAGCTCGCGGATCGCCTTGGCGGTGCCGCCGGTGTCAACCAGATCGTCCACCACCAGCCAGCCTTCGCCGTCACCTGCGGTGGTGGCAGCCTTCACCACCACCAGCTCGCGCTGGTTGTCGTGGTCATAGCTGGAGATGCAGAGGGTTTCGACATTGCGAATGCCAAGTTCGCGGGCCATCAGGGCCGCAGGCACCAGACCACCGCGACTGACGGCGATGATCCCTTTCCACTGGCTGACAGGCAGTTGACGACGGGCCAGACGGCGCGCTTCGCGTTGCAGGTTATCCCACGATACATAAAACTTTTTTGGCATGCTATCGATCTCAACGAGTTATAAAGCAATCACTTATGAGGCGAAACCCGGCAAAGAGACGGGTTCAGGTCAATTCTGGCACCCCGTTTCCCGAATTTTGCTTGCACTTTTTCGGCCTCGGGGCTGACGCCTCGGCGGCAAAAACGGATGCAATGCGAACAGGGATGGGGTGTAGCTGGCGGCCATGTCGGGTGGACTCCCGAGCTCGGGCCGGCTGTTGGGCCGGTATGATAGCACTCTTTATGGATAAATTGAGCGGCAAACGTATGCGAAAAACAGGAAATGTCCGCCATCTTCCGCTCTGTCGCCCTTTTGGGAGGGCTCCGGCGACACCGACAGGTTAGCCGTTTGACACACATTCCATGACATTCGGGCAAAAAAATAGCAGGGGGAGGAGAGGATCCTCACGCACCTGCTGCTGTTACCTGTGACGCCTGCGAGCCTTAACGGCGGGTGGCGTAGGGATTCGGGTAGTTGAAGCCCTGGGTATAGAGAGATTGGGCAAACCAATAGGTTGAATTGCTGCCTGACATCATAAACTCCTGATTGCTTAACAAGTTACGTACCTTAATGCGGGTTCACATCCTTGAACTGACACTCGGTTCCATGGAGGCGCACTTGCTTTGCTTCGGTTCCCTGGAGGCATTGATTGTCATCCTGACAAGTGGGCTGGCCACGGCGGCTAATTTACCACCCGCCGCCAAAAAGACAATATTTTTGTGACCAACATCACATAATTGATGTTGTGCTGACACGAATAAGGCAGGCAGTGAAGTTCGCCATCCATGCTCCCTTTCCCAGCACAAGCAGAGCGTCATTTGCGCTGATCGCTCACATTTTTGCGTGATTGACTGTATTATCGTTATCCTCTTCCCCGGCCCGCAGAGTGGGGCCCGACATTTTCCATGCTGGTAAGGAGTCCCGACGTGGCACAGCTCAGTTCTCTGTCTCCCAAGTTGATTTGGCAATTCTTCGAGCAGATCTGCTCCATCCCCCACCCCTCCAAGCACGAAGCCCAACTGAGCGCCTGGATCGTGGCATGGGCCCAGGGAGAAGGCCTGGCGGTCAAGCAAGATGCCGTCGGCAACATCATCATCAAGAAACCGGCCACACCGGGGATGGAAAACCGCAAGGCCGTGGTGCTGCAAGCCCACATCGACATGGTGCCCCAGGCCAACGCCGACACCCAGCACGACTTCACCACCGATCCCATCGATGCCTACATCGATGGCGAATGGGTCACCGCCCGCGGTACCACCCTGGGTGCCGACAACGGCATGGGCATGGCGGGTTGCCTGGCCGTGCTGGCCGACAAGACCATCAAGCACGGTCCGCTGGAAGTGCTGCTGACCACCGACGAAGAGACCGGCATGACCGGCGCCTTCGGTCTGGAAGCGGGCTGGCTTGAGGGCGAGATCCTGCTCAACACCGACTCCGAAGAGGATGGCGAGGTCTACATGGGCTGCGCCGGCGGGGTGGATGCCAATATCCGCTTCCCCCTGGAGCGGGTTGCTGCCACCGAGGGTGAAGGTTTCGAGCTGCAGGTCAAGGGCCTGCGCGGCGGCCACTCCGGGGTCGACATCCATCGCGGCCGCGGCAACGCCAACAAGCTGCTGGTCCGTCTGCTCAAGGCCGCCGAACCGCTGGGGGTGCGCCTTGGCGATCTCAGCGGCGGCACCCTGCGCAACGCCATCCCCCGCGAGGCCCGTGCCAGCCTGCTGGTGCCCGCCGCCAGCGTGGCTGACTTCAAGGCCCTGGTGGACCGCTACGCCGGCATCTATCAGAGCGAGCTGGCCGCCACCGAGGCCAACCTCACCGTGCTGCTCACCGCCCGGGAGAAACCGGCCCAGCTCATGAGCGAGTCCCTGCAAAGCCGCCTGCTGGATGCCCTGATGGCCTGCCCGAACGGGGTGATGCGCATGAGCGACGCCATCCCGGGCGTGACCGAGACCTCCACCAACCTGGGTGTCATCAAGACACTCGAGGGGGAAGTCTATGTGCAGTGCCTGATCCGCTCCCTCATCGATTCCGGTCGCGAGAACATCGAGCAGATGACCCGCTCCCTGTTCACCCTGGCCGGCGCCAGCTGCGAGTTCACCGGCGCCTACCCGGGTTGGGCCCCGAACGTCGACTCACCGGTCATGGCGCTGGTGCGAAGCAGCTACCAGACCCTGTTTGGCGAGATGCCGAACGTCATGGTGATCCACGCAGGCCTCGAGTGCGGTCTGTTCAAGAGCGCCTACCCGGACTGGGACATGGTCTCCTTCGGCCCGACCATCCGTGGCGCTCACGCACCGGGGGAGAAGGTACACATCCCGGCGGTCGAGCGTTTCTGGCAACTGCTGGTTCACGTGCTGGAACATATCCCGGCCAAGTAAGCCAGCTCACGACCATACCGATGCCCCGCCCCGTGCGGGGCATCTTTTTTGTGCTCCCTCCTCGGCCACCTCTCTCATATCCCCGATTCCACGCGCGGCCCTGGCTTGAAATCGTATCCATGAACAGGTCTGCATTTGAAAACCTTTTCCATGATTTATGTAAATTTACAACACAAAAAGTTGATCCAGCTCACATATGCCCCTAGGATCAGAACGTGACCAAGGTCACACAACCCATGAACCACAGAGAAACGAGGTCATCATATGTTCGAGAATCTGGCAGTGCTGTTCCACCTGAAGGGTGCAACCAGCAAGAAAGGTGCTGAAGAGAAAGACACTTATGCGCCTGCAACCCGCAATTACTACTTCCGTTATGGCGCCTGATATCGCCTGTCCGGAAGTTGAAATTGGTAACGTAATAAAACTACAAAACAACTCAGCAATCCACACAGCAGCCACCCCCATCGGGGCGCTGTCCTGCCCGGGCCAGAATTTCCACGGCCAAACCTGAACTCCAACCATGAAGATGGGGCCCGCAGGCCCCATTTTTTTATCCCGTTTCCGCCTCTATTGCGCCTCCTCGGTGCCACCTTGCAGCGATGCCGGTTGCGACGTGGCGGGCGCCGGCATCATATCGCCTTTCCCAGTGGCACCGCCTCCTGCACGGGCAAGGGGAAATGGCAGGCCACCTGATGCCCCTGCCCGCCGCACGCCTCAAGGGCGGGCGAGCGGGTGCGGCACAGATCCGTTGCATGGGGACAGCGCTGGTGAAAGTGGCAGCCACTCGGCGGCGAGATGGGGGACGGTACATCCCCCGTCAGCAGGATGCGCTGGCTGCGCCGCCGTGGATCCGGCACCGGAATGGCGGAGATGAGCGCCTGGGTATAGGGATGGCGTGGTGCCAGGTAGAGTGCCTGGGCCTCGGCCAGCTCGACGATCCGGCCCAGATACATCACCGCAATCCGGTCCGAGATGTGCTTGACCACCGACAGGTCATGGGCGATGAAGATGATGGCGAGGTTCATCTCCCGCTGCAGATTGAGCAGCAGGTTCACGATCTGGGACTGCACCGACACGTCGAGCGCCGACACTGCCTCGTCACACACCAGCAGCTTGGGCTTGAGGGCGATGGCGCGGGCGATGCCAATGCGCTGGCGCTGGCCGCCAGAGAACTCATGGGGATAGCGATCCACCGCGCTGCCGGGCAAACCGACTTTCTCCAGCAGCTCCTGCACCCATGTCCGACGCTGTTCGGCGTTGCCCTTGCCGTGGATGATGAAGGGCTCCTCCAGGATCTGCCCAACCGTGTGGCGGCTGTTGAGGGATTCTGCGGGATCCTGGAACACGATCTGCATCTCCTGACGCAGGGATCGCATCTCCTTGGGCGAGAGGTGGGTGATGTCACGCCCCTCGAAGGTGATGGAGCCGGCGCTCGGCTCGAACAGCTTGAGCAACGAACGCCCCAGGGTGGACTTGCCGCATCCCGACTCTCCCACCAGGCCAAGGGTCTCCCCCTGCTTGAGATCAAAGCTGATGCCATCCACCGCGTAGACGGTGTATTGCTTGCGCAAGAAACCGCCACCCATCTTGAAATGCTGCTTTAAATTGCTTACCGACAACAAGCTGGTCATGACTTCCATCCCCGACGATTCATGGCAGCAGACGACCTGGTCGCCTTCCCGCCGCCTGGCTGCCCTGCGACACCCCGTCCCCACACCATACCGTTCATAGGCTCACCTCCTTCCAGTGGTGGCAGGCCACCCCGTGGCGTTCGCTCAACTGCTCGGTCACCGGTATGGTCTCCACGCAAAGGGGCGTGGCATGGGGGCAGCGATTGGAGAAACGGCACCCCGCCGGCATCTCGTGCAGGGCGGGCACCTGACCCTTGATGGTCTTGAGCAGGCTCTTTGGCACATCTTCCAGACGCGGGATCGAGGCCATCAGACCATGAGTATAGGGATGGCGCGGGTGGTCAAACAGTTCATAGATATCGGCCCGCTCCACCGCACGCCCGGCATACATCACCACCACCTCGTCGCACAGCTCCGCCACCACCCCGAGATCGTGGGTGATGAAGATGATGGCCATGCCGGTCTGGGCTTGCAGCTCCTTCATCAGATCCAGGATCTGGGCCTGGATGGTCACATCGAGCGCCGTGGTCGGCTCGTCGCAGATGAGCAGGGCCGGTTCGCAGGCCAGCGCCATGGCGATCATCACCCGCTGACGCATGCCGCCGGAAAGATTGTGGGGATAGGCCGCGAAACGCTGGGCAGGCTCGGGGATCCCCACCTTCTGCAACATGGCGATGGCGGCGTCACGGCGCTGGGCCTTGCTGTAATCGGGGCGGTGGAGGCGAAACACCTCCATCAGCTGATCGCCGACCGTCTGCACCGGGTTGAGGGCCGTCATGGGCTCCTGAAAGATCATGGAGATACGGTTGCCACGCACCTTGTACATCTGCTCCGGCGGCAGATTGAGCAGCTCCTCCCCCTGAAAGCGGATGGAGCCCCCTACCACCTGACCGTGGGGCCTTGGCAGCAACCCCATGATGGCCAGCGAGGTGACGCTCTTGCCGCAGCCGGACTCGCCGACTATCCCCAGGGTCTTGCCCGGGGCGACCTGGAAGCTGACCCCGTCGAGCACCTTGATCTTGCCGTCGTCGACGGCGAACTCCACCTCGAGATCCCGCACCTCGAGGATGGGGGACAGAGACTGCCCCTCATGATCGCTGGTGCCGGGGGCGGTGGCCTGTGTGTTGGGCATGACTGCTGCTCCCTTCTGGACCACATCAATGATGTGCATAGGTCTTGTCGATCAGGGTGATGGGGGCCAGCGCCTTGCCGTCAGCCTTGGCCTTCTGGGTCTCCTCCTTCACCTTGGGATCGATCCAGAGCAGGCCGCCACTGCTGTGGGGGTAGCCATCCATGGGCCAGTAGAGCAGATCCGGGGTGTTGCGGGTGGCGGGCACCTCCGGCAGCATCACATAGCGCCAGCTGCTGGCTCGCACGTAGTTGAGCTGAACCCCGGGCACGAAGATGGCGAGATCATAGATCCGCTGCTGGATCTGGTGGGAAAGCGCGGCCCGCTTGTCCATGTCGAACTCGACGTTGTAGGCGTCGATCAGGCTATCGAGCGCTTTGTCAGCCACGTTGAACAGGTTGTTGGTCTGGGGCTTGTTGGCGTTGTCGGAGTGGAAGGACTCCCAGTATTGCGGATAGAGACCGCCGCCCCCCCAGCCAAGCCAGGCCGCCTCGTGTTTCTTCTCCAGCATCACCTTGAAGCCGGTGGCGCCATCCACCAGATTGAGCTCCAGATCCAGGCCCGCCTTCTTGGCCTCTTCCTTGAGCACGGTCAGCCGCTTGGAGTGCTCCTGGCTGGTGTAGGTGAGGGCCAGGGTGAGCCGCTCTCCCTTGTCGTTTTGCAGGATGCCGTCCGGTCCCTGCTTGCCGTAACCGCCCTTGGCGAAGTACTCCCGTGCCTTGGCGATGTCGTAGGCCCGCTCAGGGAGCGCGATGTCGGTGAAGGCCCCGAAGCCAGAGCCGAAGGTGGTAGCGCGGTCATAATCGCCGTGCAGCACCGTCTCTATCATCTTGTCGATGTTGAAGGCGTGCTGAATGCCGAGCCGCACGTTGAGATCCGCCAGCTTGGGATTGGCCACGTTGAGGTGAACCCCCTGTCCCCCCTGCTTGGTGTCGGTCATGGCCATCACCTTCTGCACGTATCCCTGCTTGTACTCCGGGGTGACCGCTTTCTCATGCCACCAGTTGGGCAGGATCATCTCGAAGGTGTCCAGCTCCCCCTTGAGGAAGTGGCGGAACGCGATGTTGTGGTCGCGGATCACCTGCACCTTGATGGTGTCGAGGTTGAACCTGTGCTGGTTGTAGCGATCGTCTTTTGCCCACCACTCCTTCTGCTTGCTGAAGGTGACGGACTTGCCCTTCTTCACGTCGCTCATCACGTAGGGGCCCGTGGTGGGTACCACGGCCCAGTTGTACTGCTTCACCCAGTTCGGGCCCATCTTGTAGTAGTGCTTGGGCTGGGGCCACAGTTCGGTGGTGTTGAGGAGATCGAGCTTGGCCTTGCGGCTGCCCGCCTTGACCAGGATGGTGTGGTCGTCAATCTTCTCCACTGCCACCACCTCGGTGGTGTAGTAGTTGTTGAACCAGGGGCCCTTGATGTCCTTGGAGCGCATCATCTCGTAGCCGAAGGTGTAGTCATCGGCGGTGACCGGCTTGCCGTCGGACCACTTGGCGCGCGGGTCGAGTTTGAAATAGACGGTCTGGCTGTCCGGCGCGATGGCCCAGGCATTCGCCAGGGCCGGAATGGGGTTGCCCGTGTTGGGATGGAAGCTGATGAGCCTCATCTGGTTGTCGAGGATGAAGGAGCGGAACGAGCCGTTGGAATCCGGCCCCACGGTGCGAAACGTCAACGGGAAGCTGTCGACGAAGAGATTGAGGTTGCCGCCGGGCAGCGCCTTGGGAGAGGCGAACACGGGGTCGGTGTCGTTGGTCTCCCACGTCAGATCCGCGGGCAGGCTGGCCGCCCACACCCAGGATCCGTTCAACAGCAGAAAGAGAGCACCTGTCCATTTGATTTTATTGTTCATGTTTGACTTCCTGGTCATGCCCCTGCACTGGGGGCGTCTTCATTAAGGGTCCTGTCGATGTGCCCTGGCAAGGCGCCACCGCTCACTGATAACGGGTAAATTTGCGCGGATCGAACGCCTCCCGGATGGCCTCCCCGATGAAGGAGACCATGATGAGCACCAGACTCACCGCCGCCACCACCGAACTCACGATCCAGATGGCGTCGAGGTTGTTGATCCCCTGGGAGAGCAGCTCCCCCCAGCTCGGGGTCGGCGGCGCCAGGCCAAAGCCCAGGTAGTCCAGCGCCGTCAGGGTGGAGATGTTGCCCACCACGGCAAACGGGGCCAGGGTGACGATCATCATCAGGGTATTGGGCAGAATATGGTTGAAGATGATGCGCCGGGTACTCGCCCCCTGGGCCCGCGCCGCCATCACGTAGTCCCGTGCCCGCTCCTTGTAGGTGAGGGTGCGCATGTACCAGGTGATCCCCATCCAGCCGAACAGCACGTTGATGCCGACGAACAGGCCGAAGTTCGGCTTGGCCAGGGAGACCAGGATCATGATGACGTAGAGGAAGGGCACCTGGGACCAGATCTCGATGAAACGCTGCATCAGGAGATCGAATCGACCGCCGAGGAACCCCATCATGCAGCCGATGCTGACCCCGATGACATAGCTCGCCACCAGCGCGATGAAGGCAAAGCCGATGGCGATGCGAAAGCCGTAGACCAGCCGTGCCAATACGTCGCGACCGCTGGTGTCGGTGCCGAGGAAGTGGCGCTCCACCAGGCTCGGGGCATAGGGCGGATAGGCCTCCTCCTTGAAGTCCTGCTCATAGGGGTTCCAGGGGACCAGGGGCAGCAACACCCAATCCCCCTTCCCTTCCTTCGCAAATTGGCTCTTGAGCTGGCGGTAGTTGGTCTCGTACTCGTAGTCGAGCCCGAAGTGCTGGCCCGGGATCACGTCCCCATAGGTGGGGAAATAGAGCTCCCCCTGATAGCTCACCGCCAGGGCCCGGCTGTTGACCAGCAATTCCGCCAGCAGAGAGATGACCACCAGGACCGAAAAGATGACAAAGGAGTAGTAGCCGCGCTTTATCGACTTGAAGCGCTTGAGTTTTTTCAGAGTTACCGGATTCAGGTTCATGCTCACTCTCCAAACCGCACGCGGGGATCGACCAAGGCAACGCAGATGTCGGAGACAATGTTCCCCACCAGCATCAGCATGGAGGTGATGGCCAGAATGCCCATGACGGTGGGGTAATCCCGCTCGACAATGGCCTCATAACCGAGCAGGCCGATGCCGTCGATGTTGAAGATGGTCTCGATGAGGAAGGAGCCCCCGAAGAAGACGGTGAGCACCGACCCTAAGTGACTCGCGATGGGGATCAGGCTGTTGCGCATGGCGTGATCGGTCACCGCCTTGCGAAACGGCAGCCCCTTGGCCACGGCGGTGCGCACGTAATCCGCCGACAGGTTCTCCATCAGGCTGTTCTTCATGGTCATGGTGAGGATGGCGAAATCCCCGATGGCGTAGGCGATGAGCGGCAGCAGGGCGTGGGCGAAGACGGTACGGATCTGATCCCAGCTGCTCTCCATCCCGTCAAACTCGTCCCCCGGGAAGCCCCCCATGGGCAGCCACTCCAGATGGAACGCAAAGACGGTGATGAGGAAGATCCCCACCACGTAGGCGGGCAGCGCATAGGCCATGTAGATGAGCATGGAGCTCAGGGAATCGAAGCGGCTGTTGTGCCTGAGCGCCTTGGCCACCCCGAGCGGGATGGAGACGGCATAACTCAGCAGAAAGGTGGCGAGCCCGAAGAAGGCGGTCACCGGCAACCTCTCCTTGATGAGATCCCACACCGGCTCGTAATAACGGGTCGACTCCCCGAGATCCAGCACCGCCAGCTTCTGCAACCAGTCCCAGTAGGCGACCAGCATGGGCTTGTCGAGGCCGTAGAACGCCTTGAGCTCTTCAATCTGTTCGTCGGAGAGTGCCTGCGCCCCCTTGCTGCCACTGGAGCGGCCGGACTCGTTTTGCGAGACCTGCGCCTGCAGCAGCATGCGCTCGACCGGGCCGCCCGGCACGAAGCGGGTGATGGTGAAGACGAGCAGGGTGATACCGAGAAACGTCGGGATGATCAAAAGCATCCGACGTAGGAAATACGACAGCATGGTGGAACCTCGTCCTTGTTGTTCTTTTATGGCCAGTCACATCCGGTGACGGGCCTATCCTTACCTGGCATTACTCACTGAATTGACTGGCATTGACAGACAATCCGGCTCGGTCACTGTAAAAGCTCTGCAACAAAAATCAAGTAGAACCCGGTCTGCGACCGGGAATGTCCCCCCGCAGCATATCCCGCGGATGATTTTTTCCAAAAAACCCAACTTCAATATAAAAAACTGCTACGCCTACCCGTCCAACTCGATTTTAATTATTAAAAAATTAATTACACAGGTGTTTTAATCCATATCAAGCAGAACAAAATCAACAAGTTAACGGTAAGTCGGACTGCTTTCTTATTTACCTATAGAAGAGGGATAGCCGCCCCCACCCTCCGTTCCCCGGAAAACGCTCTCGCCACAAAAGCAGATGAAAATACTACAAAAAACCGTTTTCTCGATATCGACACTGGAGTGACAAGCGACTTATCGATAAGTTCAAAAATAATCAATAAAATTGTAAAAATCGAACCTAACAACATCTTTACATAAGTTGACGCGGCATTTACGGAATAAAACGCCAAAAATATTCCATCAAGTGCATATTCCCATCTAATTCCCTCTACTGCCCCCATCCCCGCCGCTCCATTTGACGTCCATCACCAAACCTTGATAAGCCTTACGCACCGCTCCAACGAGGGCGGTAATGGAAGCAAACAATAAACAATCAGGAAGGATACTAGCGATGCTTAGGAAAAGCAGACTCTCTGCTGCCGTAGCGTTTGCCTTGGCGAGCGCGGCAGTTGTGGCCACCCCTGTCCTGGCCGAAGAGGGCCAGAACGTAGAAAAACTGCAAAAAATCAAGGTCACCGGCTCGCGGATCTCCCGAGTCGATGTGGAAGGCGCCACCCCGGTCGTCTCCGTGACCAAGGCGAAGATCGAGCAATCCGGTCAGCAGACCGTCGCCGATTACCTCAAGCAGGCCTCCTATAACTCCTTTGGCGGCGTCTCCCCGGCCTCCGGCAGCTCCTTCCAGTCCCAAGCCACCGTCGGCCTGCGCGGCCTGGGTTCCGAGCGTACCCTGGTGCTGCTGAACGGCAAGCGGGTAGCGGGTTCCCCCACCATGGGCGGCACCTCCATCAACCTCAACACCATCCCCATGGCCGCCGTTGAGCGGGTCGAAGTCAACCTGGACGGCGGCTCCGCCATCTACGGTTCCGACGCCATCGGTGGTGTCATCAACGTGGTGCTCAAAGAGGGCTATGAAGGCCTGAGCTTCCAGGGACGCCTTGGCTCCCCGACCGAAGACGGCGGTGACGAGAAGAGCGGCTCCATGGTCGCGGGGATCAACGGCGAGAAGGGCTCCCTGATGGCGGTCTACGAGCACGACAAGAAGGACGTCATCTACAGTCGCGATCGGGACTATCTTGCCAAGCAGGGCAACGATGCCCCCAGCGCCTATGGCCGCAACGTGGAGGGGATCACGGGTCTTGACGCCAACGGCGACCCCATCTGGAAATACGGCCCCCTGGCCGGCGCCACCAATGCCGACGGCTCATGCAAGGAGCCCTTCGTCGGCTTCGAGGACGGCTGTAACTTCAACTACGGCCAGGTCAAGGCCACCACGGCCTCCCGCAGCCGTGACACCCTGTACGTGAACGGTCGCTACCACATCAACGACAACGTGGACTTCGTGCCGCAGATCATCGGCTCCCGGGTCGAGAGTTTCGGCCGCTACGCCCCGGCCGCCGGTGCCTTCACCATTGACCCGGCCAACCCGAAGAACGCCCAGTTCTTCGCCGACAACGGCCTGGATGCCGCCGCCACCCAGGGTCTGGGTGAAGCTGCCTATGCCTACTACCGCTTCAACAACGTCGGCCCCCGCGACAACTTGGTCACCGACATGACCGGCAGCATGAACCTGGGCTTCGAGGGTACCATCACCACTGAAAGCGTCGGCGACATGCAGTGGAACGCCGGCTACATGTACTCCAAGACCGACAACAAGGAGAACGGCACCGGTTACGTACTGAAGTCCGCCGCCCAGCAGGCGGTCGCCGACGGCAAGTTCGTCGGTGGCGAGTTCGACGCCTCCACCACGGCCTCCATGGCCGCCGACACCAGCCGCCGCTCCACCATGGACTTCTACCAGTGGTACGCCGGTGTCCAGTGGGACATGGGTGAACTGCCGGCCGGTCCGGTCAGCTGGTATGCCGGTGCCGAGTACAACGACTGGGTCTATGCCGACAAATACGACGCCCAGTCCGAAGCCGGCAACATCATCGGCTCCTCCGGCAACTCCTCCGGTGGCGTGCGTGACGTGACTGCCGCCTACATCGAGTCCCTGGTGCCCATCACCGAGCAGATCGAGCTGAACGTGGCCGGTCGCTTCGACAAGTACAGCGACTTCGGCAGCGCCTTCTCCCCCAAGGCGAGCCTGCGTTACCAGCCGCTGGACAACCTGATGCTGCGCACCTCCTGGTCCCGTTCGTTCCGCGCCCCCAGCCTGAGCGACCTCTACTCGGCTGACTCCTACTCCGCCGACTGGGCCAAGGACTATGTCTACTGCGAGGCCAACGGCATCTCCGCTGCCGACTGCCCGAACCGCCAGTACGACACCACCCGTACCTCCAACGAGGAGCTGAAGGAAGAGACCGCGGACACCTGGAACTTCGGGGTGGCCTACAGCCCGGTGGATGACCTGAACCTCTCCCTGGACTACTACACCATCAAGATCGAGGACGTGATCCAGCTGAACTCCCTGCAGTCCGTCATCTATGACGAGCTGAACAGCGGCGGCTCCAGCTACATCACCCGCAACAGCCAGGGCAAGATCAGCGGCGCCATCGCGCCCATGGTCAACCTGGGCACCCTCAAGACCTCGGGTCTTGATCTGAAGGTGGACTACAAGTACGACCTGAACTACGCCACCATCCGCTACGACCTGGGCGGTACCTACATCCTCGAGTACGAGGAAGGTCTGTACGCCGGTGGCCCCGTCATCGACAAGATCGGCCAGAACGGTCTGCCGCAGCTGCGCTTCAGCTCCGGTGTCGGCGTCAATGTTCCCCAATGGTGGAACATGGATACCTACCTGAGTGCGAATTACATCGACTCCCAGAGCCAGGACTACATCGCCAATACCGGTGAGGAAGTGGGCCACATCGCGTCCCAGACCACCTGGAACCTGAACGTCGGTGTGGAAGCGCCCTGGAACGGCAAGATCCAGGTCGGCGTGAAGAACATGTTCAACGTGGGCCCGTCCCTCGAGAGCGATGGCTTCACCTATAACGAAGATCTCTACAGCATCGACGGTCGCATCTACTACCTCGACTACAGCCAGAAGTTCTAATCCACCAGCAAACCACAAGCCGGCCCGTTCGGGCCGGCTTTGCCCAAGGTCCCAAGGAAGTTACGGAGATAGGGTAATCCTATGAAGACAAGGACAATTACAATGAAGAAAGCGCTCCTCGGCAGCCTGATTTCGGCTGCCTTGCTGACCAGCTTCAATCTGAGTGCCGCCACCGCCGGTCAGGCCGTGGACGCTCAAGCCGCCACCGACAATGCATCCAAAGTTTCCCAGCAGAAGATCGACAGCTACGCCGAGTCTGCCGAGTCTGCCCTGGCCCAGTACAAGGCCGCCCTGCGCCAGGTAGACAGCCTGCGCGCCTACAACGAGCAAGTGGGCAAGATGGTCGACTCCCAGAGCGCCGAACTCGCCTCCATGCAAAAGCAGATCGCCCAGATCGACCAGACCAGCACCGAAGTGGTGCCCTTGATGCTCAAGATGATCGACTCACTCGAGCAGTTCGTCTCCCTGGACCTGCCGTTCCAGAAGGTGGAGCGTGAGGACCGCGTGGCGGCCCTGACCGATCTCATGAACCGGGCCGACGTCACCATCTCCGAGAAGTACCGCAAGATCCTCGAGGCCTACCAGATCGAGGAGGGCTTCAGCCGCACCATCGAAGCCTACAAGGCGAGCCTGGACAAGGATGGGGACGAGAAGACCTACGAGTTCCTGCGCGTCGGCCGCATCGCCCTGCTCTACCAGTCCCCGGATGGCAACGAGACCGGCATGTGGAACAAGAAGACCCGCCAGTGGGAAGTACTGCCCCAGGAGTATCGCAGTGCGGTTGAACAAGGCCTTCGCATCGCGAAGAAGCAGGCGCCCCCCGCCCTCATCAAGCTGCCGGTTCAAACTGCGGAGAAAGCATCATGAAAGGAATCAAACTTGCCATCGCCTCGCTGATCGCGGGCGCTACCCTGGTCACCCTGCCGGTGACCGCCGCCGAGAAGCCGGTGGATCTCAACGCCCTGCTCAATCAGGTCAAGGCCGCCAGCACCAGCGAATCCCAGCTCAACAAGGAGCGGGAAGCCCGCTTCCTGGCTGACAAGAACGAACAAGGGGCCCTGCTCGCCAAGGCCAAGGCGGATCTCGCCGCCGAAGTCGCCAGGGGCGAAAAGCTCAAGGCCACCTTCGATGCCAACGACAAGCAGCTCACCGAGCTGACCGAAACCCTGCGCCAGCGCTCCGGCAACATGGGCGAGATGTTTGGCGTGCTGCGCCAGTTCGCCGGTGAATTCAAGGGGATCTTCAATGCCTCCGCCCGCCGGGTCGAACATCCCGAGCAGACCGCCCTGCTGACTCGCCTGGCCGAGAGCAAGGAGCTGCCCTCCAGCGATGACCTGACCGCCTTCTGGACCACCACCCTCAGCCGCATGGTCGACGGTGGCAAGGTAAGCCAGATCCCGGCCACCGTGGTCTACGGCGAGGGCAACCAGGCCCAGAAGACCGTGACCCAGATCGGCGAGTTCAACACCGTCTCCGAAGGCAAGTACCTCACCTTCGTGCCGGAGACCGGCAAGTTCGAACAACTCTCCCGCCAGCCCGAGAACGCGGTGCTGGAACCGGTCGCCAAGTTTGAACAGGGTGGCGGCAGCGTCGAACCCATCTTCATCGACCCGTCCCGCGGCGTGATCCTCTCCCTGCTGGTGCAATCGCCGACCCTCAAGGAGCGCATCGATCAGGGTGGCTCCGTGGGTTACGTGATCCTGGCGCTGGGTGTCATCGGTACCCTGCTGGCCCTGTTCTGCGGTGCCCGTCTCTCCCTCATCGGCGGTGCCATGCGCAAGCAACTGAAATCCGAGCAGATCATCAAGGGCAACCCCATCGGCGAGATGCTGGGTGCCTACCAGGATCACCGGGGTGACAACATCGAGGATCTGGAATCCAAGCTCGACGAGATCATCCTGCGCAACGTGCCCAAGCTGGAGAAGGGCATCAGCCTCATCAAGCTGATCGCCTCCGTCGCCCCGCTGCTGGGCCTGCTGGGTACCGTGGTCGGGATGATTGCCACCTTCCAGGCCATCACCCTGTTCGGTACCGGCGATCCCAAGCTGATGGCGGGCGGTATCTCCGAGGCCCTGGTGACCACCATGCAGGGTCTGGTCGTGGCCGTGCCCATGCTGTTCCTCTACACCATCGTGCAGACACAGAGCCGCCGTCTGATCCAGGTACTGGAAGAGCAGAGCGCCGGTTTCGTTGCCCGTTATCAGGAACGTCTGCACGCCGCCAAAGCCGCAGCCTAAGGAGTCACCCATGTGGTTCTGGTTGATTGAAGAAGTCGAGTCGGTCCGCCGGTTTCTGGGATTGGGGGGCGACGTGCTGGTCGCCCTGTTCTTCCTGACCCTGATGATGTGGGCCCTGCTGCTGGAGCGCTGGTTCTACTTCATGGCGGTCTATCCCCAGCAGGTGAAGCAGACCAAGACGGCCTGGCTGGCCCGCACCGATCACCTCTCCTGGTCTGCCAGGCAGATCCGCCGCGAGCTGGTCTCCCGGGTCGCCATGGCGGTGGACAAGGGGATGCCGGTCATCAAGGTGCTGATCGCCCTCTGCCCGCTGATGGGGCTGCTTGGGACCGTGGTCGGCATGGTGCAGGTGTTCGATACCCTGGCCATTACCGGCACAGGCTCCCCCAGGGCGATGGCCTCGGGGATCTCCAAGGCGACGGTACCGACCATGGCGGGCATGATTGCCGCCCTTTCCGGCCTGTTTTTTGTCAGCCGGCTCGATCACAAGGCCAAGTTGGCGGTGCAGAAGCTGGAAGACAACCTGAGACACGGCTGATGCAGGATGCACATCCCCGGCCGGGCCATGCCCGCCGGGGCACAGAACAAGCAAGGAGTTTTTTGCCATGAGAAAACGTCACAGCGACAGCGGTGCTGACGAGGCGGCCATCGATTTGACCCCCATGCTGGACATCGTGTTCATCATGCTGATCTTCTTCATCGTCACCACCTCGTTCGTCAAGGAGTCCGGCGTGGAGATCAACCGCCCGAGCGCCAGCACGGCCGAGACGGTGAAGAAGGGGAACATCATGGTCGCGGTCCGCGAGAACGGCCAGGTCTGGGTCGACAAGCGCATCGTCGAAGTGGGCGCGGTGCGTGCCAACATCGAGCGGCTGCGGGCGGAGAACCCGGAAAGCGCCGTGGTGATCCAGGCCGACAGCGAATCCCGTTCCGGTCTGGTGGTGCAGGTCATGGACCAGATCCGCATGGCCGGTGTCCAGAACATCTCCATCGCCGCCGACAAGAGCAGCTGATGCCGGAGCGAATGCCATGAGATACCTGATATCGTTAGCGGTCTCCTGCGTGGTGGTGTTCTTCCTGTTTCTGGGAATGAACAAGCTCATCACGCCGGATCACCGGGAGCTGACGGAGCGGGAGGACGTCACCATGACCGACTTCATCCGCCTCAAGCCTCAGGAGACCTTGCAAGAGAAGCAACGGGAACTGCCCAAGCCGCCGCCCCCGAACCGCCCGCCGCCCCCGCCCGAGATGGAGGTGGCGAGCACGGACAGGCCGAAGATGGACAGCTCCCCCATGGACATGCCCAAACTCGACATCCCGGTCAACATCGGTGGCGGCAACGCCCTGGGTGCCTACAGCACCGGCGGCGGTGGCGGCGGCATGGGCGGCAACAACGGCGCCATCCCGATGGCGACCTTCGAGCCCATGATGCCCCGCAAGGCGGCCCTGGCCGGTCTTGCGTCCGGCAAGGTGCTGGTGGAGTTCACCGTCACCGAGCGCGGTACCGTGAGCAACATCCGCATCGTCAAGGAAGAGCCCCGCAGCTATGACCTCGGCAAGGCGGCGCGCCAGACCATCGCCAAGTGGACCTTCAAGCCGGCCATGGTGGACGGCAAGCCGCAGGCCAGTCGCATGCAGCAAGAGATCGAGTTTGCGACCAACTAAGGAGGGTGGCGATGAAAAAGTTACATACCCTGATCCTCGCCCCGGTGGCCATGGCGGTGCTGCTCAGCACCGCCAGCTGGGCCGCCGAACAACCAGCCCTGTCTGACCGCGCCTACCGCGCGGTCAACAAGGCCCAGGCGTTGATCACCGAGAAGAAATACGGCGAGGCCAATGCCAAGCTGCAGGAGGCGCTGTCCGGCGCCGGCGAGCGGGTCTACGACAAGGGGGTCATTTTGCAGACCCTGGGCTTCGTGGCGGCGCAGCAGGAGAAGTACGGTCAGGCGACCAAGTACTTCGCCGACGCCATCGCCACCGGCGGCCTGCCGCCCCCGGTGGCCCAGCAGGTGCGCTACAACCTGGCCCAGCTCTACATGGCGGAGGGGAACTTCAAGGGTTCCATCAACACCATGAAGGAGTGGTTCGCAAACCTCGGCAAGGACGAGAAGCCGACCCCGCACGCCTACATCACCCTGGCCAACGCCCATGTGCAGCTCAAGCAGTACAGGGAAGCCATTCCGGCGGTGGACAACGCGATCAAGCTCTCAGCGGGCAAGGCGCCGGAGTCCTGGTACCTGCTGAAGATGGCGGCCCACTACGAGCTGAAACAGTACAAGCCGGCTACCGAGGTGCTGACCGCCCTGGTGGACCGCTACCCGGAGAAGAAGAAGTACTGGACCCAGCTCTCGGCCATGCACATGCAGGCGGGCAACGATGCCAAGGCCCTGGCGGCACTGGAAGGGGCCTACAACCTCGGCATGCTGACCGAGGCCAACGAGTTGCAGCGGCTCGCCAACTACCTCGCCTTCGCCGGCATTCCCCACCGCGCCGCCCGCGTGATGGAGAAAGCCATGAAGGAGGGGCAGATCGAGAGCAACGCGGCCAACTACAAGACGCTCGCCAACTACTGGCATCAGGCCAAGGAGCTGGACCCGGCCATCGACACCCTGGCCAAGTCCTACAAGCTGGCCCCCAATGCCGAGCTGCAGCTCAAGATGGCGCGCATGATGATCCAGAGCAAGCGCTACCAGGATCTGGTGGCCTTCGCCGCCAAGCCTGCCGCCAACGCCAGCGGCGAGCAGCGGGCGGATCTGAAGTTCCTGACCGGGGTCGCCTATTTTGAGCAGCAAAAGCCCAAGGAGGCGCTCTCCGCCTTCACTCAGGCTGCCCAGAACGGCAACGTCAGTGGTCGTGCTTCCCCCTGGATCAGCTTCTTGAAAGAGCAGCAGGGCGGCGCCGTCACCCAATAAAGCTGCGCGGCCCGGCTGGCGGGGCGGGGATCTCCCCGACTCGGCATCCGGGCCGCGACACATCGACAAGGGGGTCACCCCGCAGATTGCCTTGGTGGCAATTGGCCGCTCTTCGGAGCGGTCTTTTTTATGGCACCGCCCCTGCCCTTTCCCCCCCTTCTCCTGATACAAGGCACAAAAAAATCCGGAGCCTGGGCTCCGGATTGGGTCGTTGCGTTGCGAGAAAACAGGCCATGCAAAGTGCCGGCCTGCCGCTCAAACGGTCATCAGTAGCTGCACACCAGCTTCCAGCTGCCGTCGCCCACTCTGAGTTCGCTGCTGGTATAGCAGCCTGGACAACTCAGTAGCTGCATATCAGTTTCCAGCTGCCATCGCCCGCCTTGGGCTCGCTGCTGGTCCACCAGTTGGCCTGCCACACCCTCTTGTTGTGGGTCATGCGGTCGTTGCCATTGGCGTGATCCCCGCGCGGCCAGGTCGGATAGGCGTTGTAGTCCGCCGGGTTGACGTTCTGGCTGGCACAGGTGGTGCCACCGCTGCCGCCGTCACCACCGCCACTGCTGCCCAGCACCGCCTCGGCCAGGGCCGGGAAGTCGGACTTCAGGCCTATGGTCTGGCTGCCGGCAATCAGGCGCATGCCACTCGGCACGCCGGCGGCCGGCAGGTAGTAGGTCATGGCCACTTCCACGTCGGTGCCCGGCGTCCAGGCTTTCCAGACCGGCAGCGTCAGAGCCACCTTGTGGAAGTCCTTCTCATTGGCGATGCCGTCCGAGTTCTGGTTGCCGCCGCTCTCCACCACTTTCAGTCCCATGCCGCTCTGGTCGGTGATGGTGTCTGAGGTGGAGGTGGGGACCAGGAACTCGATGCGGGTGCCGCCAGGTATGGTCTGGGTCGACTTGTTGGTGAGCTTGAGGGTCGGGTTGATCGGGTAGTTGGAGTCCCCTTCCTTGAAGCCGGAGAGGCTCACGCCGATGTCGAGCTGGGCAGCCGGCGCCGGCAGATCATTCTGCTTCAGGGCCGCCTTGTCGGCCTTGCTGAACTTCTCGTAGGCAAGGCTGGTGAGGGTGCTGCCCATCACGTACTCGTTCTTCGCGGCGTCGAAGTCATAGTCCCCCGCCATCTCCCAGAACATGACGCCCCCCAGGCCCCGCTTGACGATGTAGTCGAGCTTGTGACCCATCTTAAATGCGAAAGGGGACTCCCTCCGACGTAGGTGGGAGGGGAATTTCGCCGGGGCGTCAGCCCCGCTGG
>NZ_JAPCIY010000038.1:0-38471 GCF_027707645.1 Aeromonas sp. QDB30
TGCGCGAGCAGCTATCACCCAGTAATGGGAATCCCCCTCCTGTGACGCGAAGCGCTAAGGTGGGGGAGGATGTCAAGACGGCGACCAGGATGGCAAAGCCCAGATAGACTCTCTGTAAGATCGAGAGGTCTGACATTGTTTGTTTCATTATTGTCCCGCTGTCTGTGCAAAAGTCCCTTGCCTGAGTACCCCGTCCCTTTGATACCCTGCATGCCCCGAAGGGGATGCCGTTGTGGTTCGCGGGACGTCTCCTCGCTATCGGTATTCTTCACAATAACTGAAGCGATTGGGACAACGGCTGTGCCAAATGTCGGCTTGTGTCACACTTGGCGCATTGCGGCGGCCTGTTTGGGAGCCGCTTGAGCTTTGTATTGAATTTTCTTTTTCCTATAAAGGAGTTACCCATGGCGCAAGAAACCATTTTCAGCAAAATCATCCGCAAGGAGATCCCCGCCGACATCCTTTATCAAGACGATCTGGTGACCGCGTTTCGCGACATCCAGCCCAAGGCCAAGACCCATATCCTGATCATTCCCAACGTGCTCATCCCCACCGTCAACGACGTGGAGCCGGATCACGAGCTGGCGCTGGGCCGGATGTTCACCGTGGCCCGCAAGCTCGCCAGCGACGCGGGCATCGCCGAGGACGGCTACCGCCTCATCATGAACTGCAACCGTCACGGCGGGCAGGAGGTCTATCACATCCACCTGCACCTGGTCGGTGGCGAGCCCCTGGGACCCCTGCTGAGCCTGTGATGCGCCTCGTCCCGTCGACCGGCCTGCTGTTGGCCGGTCTGCTGCTGGGGGGCTGTGCCTCCCAGTGGAAAGACATGTTCGTCTCCTACTCGGATCAGATGGTGCCCCTGCGCAACCAGCTGCTGCTGGGCCATGCCGCCGAGGCCCTGCTCGAGGTGCGCGAATCGACCCCGGGGGACGACACCTTCGTGCTCGACCAGCTGGAGAAGGGGCGCATCGCCTGGCTAGCGGGTCAGGACGGCCCCAGCAAGCAGGCCTTTGCCGCCGCCGACAGCCGGCTTGCGTGGGAAGACAGTCAGGCCGAGTACCGCCTGAGCCAGGGACTGGCCCAGGCGGGCAGCCTGCTCACCAACGATCAGACCCTGGCTTACCAGGCGCCCGATTACGAGCGCACCATGCTGCACCACTATCTGGCGCTCAACTACTTGCAGCGCGGGGATGCCGACGGCGCCCTGGTAGAGGTGCGCCGTGCCAACCAGGTGCAGGAGCAGGCCCTTAAACGGAGGGCCGACGAGGTGCGCAAGGCCGCGCAGGAGGGGGAGCAGGAGGACGAAGCCGGGGAGATGCGCCAGCTGATGTCGCGCGGCGCCCCCGAGCTCGATCGCCTGATAGGCCAGGTGAAAAACGGTTTCCAGAACGCCTACACCTTCTATTTCTCCGGCGTGCTCTACGAGGCGGCCGGGGATCTCAACGACGCCTGGGTCGATTACCAGCGCGGCTATCAGATAGCGCCGGACAACCAGAGCCTGCAGGATGCCCTGCTGCGCCTGGCCCGGCTTCGCGGCTCTCCCGAGGAGCTCAAGGAGACCGAGCAACGGATGGGCCGCAAGGCGCCGCCCTTGGCCAAGGATCAGGGCCAGCTGGTGGTGCTGTTTGAAGATGGCCTGATCCCGGCGCGCCGGGAGCTCTTCCTGCCGCTGCCCATCTCCACCTCCAGCGGCGATTTTCGTACCTTTACCGTGGCGGTGCCCTATTACGACAATCGGGCCAGCGACGGCGCCCCGCTTACCCTGTCGGTGGGCAAGGGGGTGGCACAGACCAGCGAGCTGGTGAGGCTGGAGGCGCTGGCGGCCAAGGATCTGCAGGAGCGGCTGCCCGGCATGCTGACCCGGCAGGCCCTGCGGCTGGTGGCCAAGGAGCAGGTACGGCGCACCGCCGCCAAGGAGGGGGGGGATGTGGGCAACATCCTGGTGGGGATCTTCAACACCCTCTCGGAGCGGGCGGATACCCGCAGCTGGCTGACGCTGCCCGCAAAGGCCTCGAGCTGGCAGGGGATGGTCCCGGCCGGGAACGTCACCCTGACCCTGGGGGCGGGCAGCGCCATGCGTACCCTGCCACTCAGCGTCCACGCCGGGCGCACCACCCTGGTGTGGGTACAGCGCCTGGGGAGCGGGCTCACGACCCGGGTGATGCCCCTCTAGGGGGAACCGCATATGGCAACTCAGATGAATGACCGGTCAGGCCGACGGCCACCGGCAAGGAGAACAAGATGAAAGCACAAGGGTTGGCCCTGGGCCTGGTTCTGCTGCTGACGGGCTGTGCCACCAATACTTCCGGCGTGGCGCTCTATGGCGCGGCCGGTGCGGCGGCGGTGGCCGAGCAGCATCAAAACGTCAACGTCACCCTGACCGAACTCAGCCGGCGCCAGCAGAACGGCCTGTTGCAGGTCAACGTGGCGGCGGCCAGCACCCAGCGTGGTGACAACAGGCTGCAATATCTCTTCTACTGGTATGACGACGCGGGGCAGGAGGTGGCCAGCGATGGCCGCGGCTGGACCCCCCTCAAGTTGCATGGCTACCAGACCCGCACCCTGTCCGCCCTGGCGCCGAGCCCGGCCGCCCGGGGTTACCGGATTTACGTTCGCGAAGTGATGGAGGAATCCTACTGATGAAAATGAATCATGCCCTGCTGATCCTGACCGGCGCCCTGCTGCTGGGCGGCTGCTCCAGCACCACCGTCAGCTATGGCGATCCCACCGAGACCGAGACGGTGACCGTCGATTACGGCTCCTCCGACTTGCAGGCCATCGCCGACAAGATGGCGGATTCCATGCTGGCGTCCCCGGCCACCAGCGAGATCACCGCCGGGGGCCGCCCGGTGATGTTCATGGACTCCATCCGCAACAAGACCTCGGAGCACATCGACACCGAGGCCATCACCGACACTATCCGCACCAAGCTGCTGCGCTCGGGCAAGTTCCGCTTCGTGGACATGAGCAAGGTGGCGGCGGTCAAGCAGCAGCTCGAATACCAGCAGGGCAGCGGCATGGTGGATCCCGCCACCATGGTGCGGCTCGGCAAGCAGACCGGTGCCCGCTACATGGTCTATGGCAACCTCGCCAGCATCGTCAAGGACAACGGCAAGGTGAAGGACGTCTACTACCAGATGACCATGAACCTGATGGATGTGGAGAACGGCGAACTGCTGTGGGCCGATCAGAAAGAGATCCGCAAACAGGCCAAGAAGTCCACCTTTGGCTGGTGAGGACCCGCGGGGGCAGGGGGATCTGGCGGAGCTGGCGCTCCTCGCCAGCCTGCCGGCGCCCTGGGATCAGGGGCGCCTTGAGCCGCTGGGCCAGGGCCTGACCAACGGCAACTACCGGCTCTGTCTCCCCACTGGCGAGCAGGCCTTCCTGCGCCGCGGTCATCCGGATCCGGTGCGCCTTGGCATCGACCGGGCCACCGAGTGGCAGCTCTACCAGGGGGCGGTGGGGCAGGGGCTGGCGTTGCCCTGTCATCACGGCGATCCCGCCACCGGCCTGATGCTGCTGGCGTGGTGCGACGAACCCAACTGGGCCGAGCAGGCGCCGCCTCTCGCCGCGCAGCCCCGCCTGATGGCGGATGTGCTGGTGCGGCTGCACCGCCTGCCGGTGCCGACCGTGGTGATGGCGGTGCGGGCCCACAGCGGCGGGTATCGGCAGCGTCTGGCCCATATCCCTCCCTGGCTGCCCGCCCTGGAGCGGGCCCTGCTCGCGAGCCGGGAGCCGGACGACTGCTGGCTCCCTTGCCATCACGATCTCAATCCGGCTAACTTGTTGGGGGCGCGGCCCTGGGTCATCGACTGGGAGTACGGCGCCGCCGGTCATCCTGGGTTCGAGGTCGCCAGCATTCAGCGCACCCACGGCTGGAGCGAAGAGCAGCGGTGCCAGTTGGAGAGCTGCTATCTTGAAGCCATGGACGGGGCAGCGACGGGGCTGGGGCCCCGGGGATTCCAGGCCGATGCCTTCCTGCCCTGGGTCGATTACATCGGCCTGCTGTGGGCGCTGCTGATGGCCGAACAGCAACCCGGGCCCGAGTATCAGGCCCTGATCGACATCAACCGCCAGCGCCTGGAGTGATGCCCGGCAACGGCCCGCGCGACGCGTGTATTCAATGAATGGGAGGCATGCATGGTGACCACATTCTCATGGCGTCAACCGCGTAGCTGGAGCCTGCTGCTGCTCTGCCTGCTGCTGACGGGTTGCGCCACCCGGGTGATCTACTACTGGCTCGACTCGGCCATCGTCTGGCAACTGGACGACTACTTCTCCCTGGACCGCAGCCAGAAGAAGCTGCTGGACCAGGAGGTGAAGGGGCTGATGGCCTGGCACCGGCAGCATGAGCTGCCCATCTATGCCCGGGATCTCGACGCCCTGGCCAAGGCGGTGGCCAGCCCCATGAGCCCTGCCCAGGTGACCCTGCATCTGGACAGAACCCAGGCGAGCCTGACCCGTACCCTGGAGAACGCCATTCCCCGCACGGTGCGCCTCGCCAAGACCCTGACCGACGAGCAGGTGGCTCGCTTCATGGCCGATCGGGTGACGCGCCAGCAGGAGCGTCAGCACGATTTTGCCACCCAGTCGAAGGCCGAGATGATCAAGGGCTTTCGGGAGAAGATGAACGAGCGCCTGGTGTTCTGGATTGGCAAGGTGAAGCCGGCCCAGGAGCCCCTCATCACGCAGTGGGCCGAGTGGCAATACGAGATGATGGCCCCCTGGCTCGACTTTCAGGAGGCCTGGACCAAGGAGCTGGATCGGCTGATGAAACAGCGCCAGAGCCCGGATTTCGGCCAGGAGCTGACCCGCTTGCTCCAGCAGGGGGACGGCCTGATGGATGGCCGCTTCACCGGCTACACGGACCAGTCCCGCCAGCGCACCATCCAGTGGCTGAGTGATCTCAGCCACTCCATGGATCTCTCCCAGCGGGCCCACCTCTACACCCTGCTCAAGGACTATGCCGAGGACTTCGAGGGCATGACCCGCAGCCGCTGAGGACGCGATGAGACAACACAAGGGCGGCGGGCCCCGGGCCTGCCGCCCTTGTTCTTGTGGGGCAGGCTGTGGTAGCTTGCCCTTTCTATTGTGTGGGAATTAACTTTTGAACCTGACCGACAACGTGAAACTGGCGGCGATGACCCTGCTCATCACCCTCGCACTGTTGTTCTCTACCCTCTCGGTGGAGGGGGTCAAGGTACCCGCGTTCCAGCCCTCGGCCCAGCAGGCCCACTCGCTGGCGGAGGGGGCGGCGCCTGCCGACGCAAGCCCGGCGGCCCACGGCGTCAGCGGCAGTGACGATGGCATCGTCAAGTTCGTCGGCTCCCACCAGAATCACCTGCTGCGCCTCGAGCACTCCCTGAGCCGCGATCATCAGCCCGGCAGCGTGGTCTACGAGCTGGTGATGAGCTGGTCCCAGCAGGCGATCCTGCTGCTGCTGTGCGGCCTGCTGTTCTATGCCGCCCTCTTCTACCCGGGGACGAGCTTTCGCGATCACTTCGCCGGCATTCACAGGCGCCGCCTGCAGCGCCGGCATCTGCAGTACCGCTTCGCCCAGAGCTTCCTCGCCTGACCCCGATGGGGTCAGCTTGCCACCTGTTGCCTCATCTTCTCTCTGTTGCTGTTCACTTTTAGTGAACGGCTAGGCTGTCTTGTTTCATTTTTTTGCACGGCGCGACCCCGGTGTCGCCCCTTGCCATCGCCTGACAGAGGCCGATTTCATGAGAAAAAAGAGTCATACCGTGTTGAACCGCATGAGCCTGTGGCAGTACGCCCTGTTGCTGCTGATGCTGGTCACGTTCGCGTTCTATTCCCTGCCCACCTTCTTCGGTGAGCAGCCCTCCCTCGGTCTGCACGGCCAGTCGCGCCTGAGCGACGCGCAGCGCACCCTGCTGGCCGAGAACCACATCGACCCCCTCAAGCAGATCGCCCAGGGTGGCCGGATAGCGCTGGTGTTCGCCAGCCAGGGGGAGCAGCAACTGGCCAAGCAGTTGCTGGAGCAGCAGGGGCTGGACAGCGCCGCCCTGACCCTGGAGTTCTACTCCAACGCCCCGGCCTGGATCAGCCGGCTCGGCGCCGATCCCATCAAGCTCGGGCTGGACCTGCGCGGTGGCTCCCAGCTGCTGATCGGGGTGGACGTGGATTTTGTCATCGACAACCAGACCAAGAACCTGGTGGATACCCTGCGCACCCGTTTTCGCGAGGCCAACCTGCGCGGCGCCAGCGTGATGCGCACCGCCCAGGGGAGCGTGGCCGTCACCCTGCCCGACGTGACGGGGCAGGAGGCCTGGCTCTCCATCATCAAGGAGAGTGCCGGTACCCGCCAGGATCAGTGGACACTGAGCCGTTCCGGCAATGCACTGACCCTGGTGCTGAGCGACGCCGAGCGCACCCTGCTGGTGAACAACGCCGTGACCCAGAACCTGTCGATCCTGAAAAAGCGGATCAACGAGCTCGGCATCGTCGAGGCCTCGGTGGTGCGTCAGGGGCAGGACGGCATCCGCATCGAGCTGCCGGGGGTGCACAACCCCAAGCAGGCGAAAGAGGTGATCGGCGCCACCGCGTCCCTGGCCTTCTATGAAGCCAAGGCCGACAGCCGCTTCTTCATGGCGGATCGCAGCGGCCAGGCAGTGGGGCTGGCCCGCCAGCCGGTGCTGAGCGGCGAGCACATCGTCGATGCCCGCGCCAACATGGGGGAGATGGGGCAGCCCCAGGTCAACATCGTGCTCGACACCCTGGGGGGGAGCAAGATGAACCAGTTCAGCCGCCAGCACGTGGGCAAGCCCATGGCCACCGTCTTCACCGAGTACAAGACCAACGCCGAAGGCAAGCTGCGCGCCCGAAGCGAGGTGATCAACGTCGCCACCATCCAGACCGCCCTTGGCAACCAGTTCCGCATCACCGGGATTGGCAGCCTGCCCGAGGCCCAGGAGCTTGCCATGCTGCTGCGGGCCGGGGCCCTCACCGCGCCGCTGAAGATCCTGGAGGAGCGCAGCATAGGCCCGACCCTGGGTCTGCAGAACATCGAGGCGGGCTTCACCGCCCTGGCGTTCGGCATGGCGGGCATGATGCTGTTCATGATGGCCTGGTATCGCAAGTTCGGCTGGGTCGCCATCACGGCGCTGGTTGCCAACCTGCTGATGCAGGTGGGCATGCTGGCGGTATTGCCGGGGGCCGTGCTGACCCTGCCGGGGATCGCCGGTCTGGTGCTCACCGTCGGCATGGCGGTGGATACCCATGTGCTGATTTTTGAGCGGATCAAGGACCGGCTGCGGGAAGGGGGGTCTTTGGCCAACGCCATCGACTTTGGTTATCGCTCGGCGTTTCGCACCATCTTCGATGCCAACATCACCACCCTCATCTGCGCCGTGGTGCTCTATGCCATCGGCTCCGGGCCGCTGCAGGGCTTCTCCATCACCCTGATCCTGGGGCTCATCTCCAGCATGGTGACCGGCATCTGGGGCACCCGCGCCATCATCAACCCCCTGTGGGGCAACAGCCGCGCCAAGCTGCTGAGGGTATGACCATGAACCGACTTCATCACCATGACGCCGCACCCGTGAGTCTGTATGACCTGCGCACCGACCGCTTCCTGCCGGGAAGTCTGAACCACCTGACGTCGAGGGAAGAACAATGCTGAGAATGATCCTGGCCATGGGGCTGACCCGCTGGCGCTATATCGGGCTGTGGGCCTCCGTGCTGCTGACCCTGGCCTGCGTGGCCGTCCTTGCGACAAAAGGGCTCGCCCTCGGGCTCGATTTCACCGGCGGGATCCTGCTGGAGTTTCGCATCCAGACCCTGAAGGAGGCCCATGAGCTCAACGCCCTGCTGACGGCGCCCCTGGCGGGGGTGGTGGAGCTGCACGGCGCCGGTGTGCCCGGCGAGTGGCTCATCAAGCTGCCCCCCCACGCGCTGCCCTGGGCGGCGGAGGATCTGGCGACCATGCTGGGGCAGCAACTCGCCCTGCCGGTGGAGCTCTTGCGCACCACCATCGTCGGGCCCCAGGTGGGCGCGGAGCTGTTCCAGCAGGGGATGCTGGCGGTGCTGGTGGCCTCGCTCGCCATCTCCGCCTACCTGGCGGTGCGCTTCGAGTGGCGCCAGGCCATCGGCATCCTGGTGTCGGTGTTGCACGATGGTCTGGTGGCCATCGGGCTGCTCGCGCTCTTTGACATCGAGTTCGACCTCAACGTCATCGCGGGCCTGATGGCGGTGATAGGCTACTCCCTCAACGACAGCATCGTCATCTCGGACCGGTTGCGGGACTTGCTGGGGTCTCGTACCCGCATGGGGATCCACGAGTGCTCGGACGTGGCCATCAAGGCCACCTTCAGCCGCACCATGATCACCTCGGGCACCACCCTCTTCACCGTGGGGGCCCTGCTCCTGTTCGGCGGCGACGCCCTCTACGGCTTCTCCTTCACCCTGTTCGCCGGCATCCTGGTGGGGACGCTCTCCTCCATCACGGTGGCCTCCACCGTGCAGGAGCTGCTGGGGCTCTCCCCCCAGGCCTACCAGAAAAAAGAGGAGGAGCTGGCCGAGGCGGCGTGACCGGCGAGCGCCCTGCCACGGGGCTCATGGGCGGCCAGTGCGGCCGCCCCGGGCAAAAAAGGAAGGCGAATGCCTTCCTTTTTCCATTCTGCCAGAGGGGGGCGGCGGTCCCGAAGGCCGGGTTGGGGCGGCGGGTGTGACGCGGCCGAGCAGAAGTTGAAAAGTGTAATGAAATGCATGTTTTAGGCGCTATTTTCGGGGCCCGCATCGGCTACCCTGGCAGGGAGTCTATGGATGGAGTAAGCACTCATGAATATCGCTCGTCGGCTTCAACTCATTGCCCTGCTGGTCATGCTGGCCCTGGGGTGTCTCAGCTGGTTCAGTATCAGCAGACTCTCCTCCGCCAATGCGGATCTCAGCTATGTAACAGACAACACAGTCCCCAGCATTTCCACGATCAAGGAGATACAAACAGACTTCTACGCCCTGCATTCATTGATCCAGGCGCACGTGCTCAACACCGACGACAGCAAGATGAGTCAGATAGAGCAGAGCATTGCATCCCTTCACACCAAGATGGACGCCCTGCTGAGCCAGTATGAAAGCGGGATGATCTCCAATGAGGAGGACAGGCAGCTCGTCGCCGATGATCGGCGCCTGGTTGCCCAGTACGGCAAGGCCTCTGAAGACGTCCTGCGCCTGTCCCGCGAGAACAAGAATGTGGAGGCCAGAGAGGCGATCGACAAGGAGCTTGCCCCCTTGTTTGAGCAGCTTTCCCAGGCCATCGACAAGCACGTCCACTTCAACATCCAGCAAGGTGACGCCGTCAAGCTGCGAGGCGAGCAGAATGCCGATAGCAGCATGCAGGCCCTGTTGTTCATCTCGGTGGGCGCGGGTGCCCTCACGCTGGTGCTCTTTCTCTGGCTGTTCAGGCAGGTCGCCAATCCCCTCCGTCTGGCCATGGCGACCCTGTCCGAGATCCAGCGCGACCTGAACTTCACCCTGCGGGCCAATGTGAGCCAGCAGGACGAGATCGGCCAGACGCTGACGGCGGTCAACCGCCTGCTGGACACCTTGCAGCAGACCTTCACCGAGTTCTCAGTGGGCAGCCTGCAGATCAAGAGCACGGCAGAGTCCCTCTCCCAGGCGGCCCAGCACATGGCGGAGTCGGCGAGTCAGGCCAATGACGCCACCAGCCTTATCGCCGCCGGGGTGGAGGAGATGAGCGTGAGCATCACGGACATCTCCCAGCGCACCCAGGAGACCAGCCGCATCACCAATGAATCCGGCAAGCTCGCCAGTGACGGCGGGGCCACCATAGAGCGCACTGTGCTCGCCATCAACGACATCGCCGACGCCATTCGTCAGGCCTCCCGCGATGTGACGGCGTTGGGGGAGGGGATCTCCCGCATCGGTGGGGTGGTGAACGTCATCAACGATGTGGCGGGGCAGACCAACCTGCTGGCGCTCAACGCCGCCATCGAGGCGGCGCGGGCCGGTGAGCAGGGACGCGGCTTTGCGGTGGTCGCCGACGAGGTGCGCAAGCTGGCGGAGCGGACGGCCCAGTCGACCCAGGAGATCTCAAGGACGGTGGAGGCTATCCAGCAAGGGTCCGAGGCCACGGTGGCCAGAATGGTCCTGGTGGAGGAGAAGGTGGCGCAAGGGGTGGCCATGGCGACGGAAAGCGGGGCCATCATCACCCAGATCCGCCAGGCCTCCCATCGCGTCATGGATCAGGTCGGCGAGATCACCCTGGCCATCCGCGAGCAGACCTCGGCGGCGGAATCCATCGCCCTCCAGGTCGAGCAGATAGCCCAGGTGGTGCAGCAGACCAGCAGCACGGCGGAGGAGACCTCCGCCGCCGCAGAGGAGCTGAACGTGACCACGGAGAATATCCACCAGCAGATCTCCCGCTATCGCATCCAGTGAGGTGCGGATCGGTTGTTCTCTCCCCGCCATGCCCATGGCGGGGATTTTTTTATGTCAGAACCCCGAACCGGGCTGTTGCAGGAAGGCGGCCTCTTCCTCCGTGCTCGCCCTGCCCAGGATGGCGTTGCGGTGGGGGAAGCGGCCAAAGCGATCGACGATCACCTGGTGGCGGCGGGCAAAGTCGGCAAAGCCTTCGAAGGTGGTCCGGGCCGGGTCTGTGGCCTGCTCGTCGGCCAGGGCCTCGAACAGGGCGACGCTTCTGGCCTGCTGCTCTTTGGACTCCGCGTGCTCGAGGGGCAGATAGAAGAAGACCCGGGCCAGCGGCGAGAGCCCCTTGTCGACCCCGAGGGTGAGCCCCTTGAGGCACAGCGCCCTGGCCTTGTCGTCCTGGGCGAAGGCGGCGGGGGTGTGGCGGTGAAGGTTTCGCGGCAGCTGGTCCAGCAGCAGGATGAGGGCCAGGCGCCCTGCGGGATCGTCCTCCCAACGGGCGAGCTCGCCCGCTGCGGCACGGGCCGCCAGTTCGCCGAAGCGTGAGGCCAGCAGGGCATCGGTCTCGCTGCTCTTGCCCCACCAGAGGGGGGCCTGACGGGCGGCACGGGGAGCGTCGTCTGCGTCATCGCCAAACCAGAAATCGAGCAGAGGTTGCCAGGGTTGCATGGGAACTCCTTGGGCCGGTGGCCGTGAGGTGAAAACGGAGCAGGGGATCTGCCATGGGGGGCTGCCGCCGTGGCGGCTTCCCGTTACACTGTGCCATCTTTTGCCCCAAAGGGTGATCCCCGGATGGGCCCGTGGTCCCCTGACCCCCTCATCACCCTGACCGGGGCAGCCCGGATGTGTCCCACTCAATAGAAGGAATGCCAGATATGGCCGGAGCCAGTTTGTTGACCCTGCTCGATGATATTGCCAGCGTGCTCGATGATGTCGCCCTGATGACCAAGGTGGCGGCGAAGAAGACGGCCGGGGTGCTGGGGGACGATCTCGCCCTCAATGCAGAGCAAGTCTCCGGGGTGCGGGCCGAGCGTGAGCTGCCGGTGGTGTGGGCGGTGGCCAAGGGGTCGTTTCGCAACAAGCTCATCCTGGTGCCTGCCGCCATCGCCATCAGTGCTCTTATCCCCTGGCTCATCACCCCGCTCCTGATGCTGGGGGGGGCCTACCTCTGTTTCGAGGGGGCGGAGAAGCTGGTCCACAAGTTCCTGCCCCACGAGGAAGAGGCGCATCAGGCGGCGCCGGTGCCCGAGGATCTGGCGGCCTATGAGCGCCAGAAGGTAAAGGGGGCCATTCGCACCGATTTCATCCTCTCGGCGGAGATCATCGTCATCGCCCTCGGCACCGTGCAGGGGTCGAGCCTGGGCCTGCAGATCGCCGTGGTGGCGGGCATCGCCCTGCTGATGACCGTCGGGGTCTATGGCCTGGTGGGGCTCATCGTCAAGCTCGACGACATCGGTCTGCACCTGCTGCAAAAGCCCGATGGCGGCGCCGTGCGCCGGGCGGTGGGGCAGGGGCTGCTGGTGACGGCGCCCCGTCTGATGCACCTGCTTGCCCTGGTGGGCACCATCGCCATGTTCATGGTCGGCGGCGGCATTCTGGTCCATGGCTGGCCCTTCCTCCATCATCTCATCGAAGGGACGGCGGACACGGTGGCCGCTCTGCCCGGGGTCGGCGGGGTACTGGCCGTGGTGACGCCCACCCTGCTGAGCGCCTTGGCCGGCGTGGTGGCAGGGCTGGTGCTGGTGGTGGCCATGACCCTGGTGAGCAAGCTTCAGCCCGCCAAATAGGTCGCTTGTCGGGGGAGGGCCGACAGGGGCCGTCGCACCCGGGGGCGCTCTTCTGCCGGTTGCCTCGAATGGGGGCTAGGCAAGTGCCTGGCCCCCTTCGTACTATCCGGTTTCACCCGCCCGCAGAGGCGGGGTGACCCGATATGGACGCAAACAGACAAGGACAACCATGAAACCACCCGTTTGGCGAGATGATCACATCTATGCCGCCCCCGACGATCCTGCCATCGAGGCCGCCTTCCAGGAGGCTGCCCGCGCCCTCACCCGGCTTGACGCCCTCCTGGCGGACCTGCCGGATCCCGCCCATCCCGTTGCGGATGCCAATGCCCTGCGCCACCTGCTGCGGGCCATCCGCCGCGAGGCCAACGGGGTGAAGAGCCTGGCCTGGAACAGTCAGGTCTATGGTTACAACCGGCTGAGCCAGAACGGGCGCGACGAGGAGGCCCGGGTACTGCTCTCCCGGGGCCAGCAGCTGGAGGCGACCCTGGCCCAGCGCAGCAAGCCGGTGGACCTGTTCTGGGTTCGCGCCCCCAAGTCACTGGTGCGCACCCTGCTGCAAGATCCCGAACTCTTCGAGCTGGCCTACCACATCCATCACGACAGAGCGCAGCAGGATCAGTGGCTTTCGCTCGAGAGCGAGCAGCTCATCGAGGGGTTGGCGGTAGACGGCCTGCAGGGGTGGGGGGATCTCTATGACAACCTGGTGGGGCGGCTGCTGCCGGTGGTGGAGGGGGTGCCCATGGGGCTTGCCCAGGCGGACAACCTGCTCGCCCACCCGGACAGGGCGCGGCGCGCCAGTGCCTGGCACGCCATCCAGGGTGCCTGGGAGGCGGAGCAGGAGACGGTGACCGCCATTCTCAACGCCATCAACGGCTGGCGCAACGAGCTCGGCCGCCAGCGTGGCAAGGGGCGCAGGCTGGATGCCCTCGAGGTCACCTGCCATCAGGAGCACATCACGGGCGCGACCCTGGAGACCCTGATGGCGGCGGCCGGGGAGCACAGGGAGCTCGGGCGCCGCGCCTTGAGGGCCATGGCCTGTGCCCAGCAGATCACCGACTTCGCCCCCTGGGATCTCTTTGCCCCGGCGCCCCAGGCCGTGCACGGCAAGTTCGGCTTCGAGCAGGCGCTGAATCTGGTGATGGAGGCCTTTGCCGCCTTCGATCCCGAGATGGGGGCGTTTGTCCGCATGATGGCCGACAAGGGGTGGATTGATGCCGCCCCGAGCGAGCACAGGCGAAGTGGCGCCTATTGCACCGAGTATGCCGATCCGCCCGAGCCAAGGGTCTTCCTCACCTTCGAGGGGACCATGGACAACGTCATCACCCTGGCCCATGAGCTCGGCCACGCCTGGCACAGCTGGTTGCTGCGGGATCTTCCCTTCGAACAGCGGGGCTACCCCAAGACGCTGGCGGAGACCGCCTCCCTCTTTGCCGAGATCCTGGTGCGCGATGCCCTGCTGGCCGCCACCGACAAGGTGGAGCAGCGCCGGGCCATCGCCTGGCTGGACGGGGAGCGGGCCGCGAGCCTGCTTCTCGACATCCCCGCCCGCTTTGCCTTCGAGCGCGCCCTGGTGACGGCGCGGGAGGCGGGTTACGTGGGGGCGAGCCAGATGCGGGAGATGATGAAATCGGCGCAGCAGCAGTGCTATGGTGACGCCCTCAGCCAGTATGACGAGCTGTTCTGGGCCAGCAAGGGTCACTTCTCCATCGCCGAGTCCGGGTTCTACAACTACCCCTATCTGTTTGGCTATCTCTTCAGCCTGGGGCTCTATGCCCAGCATGCGCGGGCCGGGGGCGAGTTTGTGCCCGCCTATCGCGCCCTGCTGCGAGATACCGGCCGCATGAGCGCCGAGGCGCTGGTGGAGAAGCACCTGGGGGTCGACATCCGCGAACCCGGGTTCTGGCAGGAGAGCCTGCGCTATGTGGAAGAGGCGGTGGTGCGCCTCGAGCGGCTGGTGTGATGCCTGCACGCGAAGGTGGTGGCTCTGGCCACCTGGATTTCACGACGGGCCAGGCCCGTCCCTGACGATGAGCGTTCGATGCAACAACGAGTCTATCCACAGCAGTGGCAAAATGATCACATCTACCCCTCCCTCGACAGCTGTGTCCTCGAGGCGGACATGAGCCTGGCCCGCGCCAGCCTGGCCGAGCTGAGCGGTTTTATCGAGGGACTGGCCCAGGTGCCTCGCACCCCAGGCGCCTTGCAGGACTTCCTCAGGGAGGTACGCCTGCGGGCCCGCCGCATTCGCGACATCGGCTGGAACATCGCCGTGCTGGCGGCCTGCAAGGGGAGCCAGGACGCCCGGGATCCCCTCGCCAAGCAGGTTGCCTCCCGGGCCCGTGCCCTCAATGCGGATCTGTTCAAGACGCTTGCCCCCATCGAAGATCTGATGCTGGGGCTGCCTGCGCCCGAGTTTGAGCAACTGATGGCCGACCCCCTGCTCGGGGAGGAGGGGTACCGGCTGCGCCACGAGCGTCGCCTGCAGGATCAGCGGCTGCCGGTGGAGGCGGAGCAGCTGGTCATCGGCCTTGGCACCGACGGCCTGCACGCCTGGGGCAACCTCTACAACGATCTGGTGGGCAAGATAAGGCTGGTGATCGCGGGTCGCGAGATGGGGCTGGCGGAGGCGAGCAACCTGCTCTCCAGCCCGGATCGGGCCCTGCGCAAAGAGGCCTTCGATGCCATCAGCGCCGGCTGGGAAGGGGAGCAGGAGACGGTGGCAGCCATCCTCAACGCCCTCAACGGCTGGCGCCTGGAGCTCTCGCGCCAGCGCGGCAAACACCGGCGCCTCGATGCCCTGGATCTCTCCTGCCACCAGAGTCACATCGAGCGGGCGACCCTGGATACCCTGATGACGGAGACCTGGCAGGCCCGCCATCTGGGCCAGCGGGCCCTGGGGCTGATGGCCGGTCACCTCGGCCTCGAGGTGCTGGGGCCGGAGGATCTCTTTGCGCCGCCCCCTGCCGCCAGCCGCCGGGAGATCCCCTTCGAGGAGGCGGTCGACATCATCGCCCTGGCCTTCGCGCGCTTTGACCCCGAGATGGGGGACTTTGCCCGCATGATGGCCGAGCGCGGCTGGATTGATGCCGCCCCCACCCCCAACCGGCGCACCGGGGCCTATTGCACCAAGTTTGCCGAGCCGGTGGAGCCGCGGGTCTTCATCACCTATGCGGGCACCATGGACAACGTCATCACGCTGGCCCACGAGCTCGGTCACGCCTGGCACAACTGGCTCATCCGCGATTTGCCCATGAGCCAGCGCAGCTACCCCATGACCCTGGCGGAGACCGCCTCCATCTTCGCCGAGACCCTGGTGCGCAGCGCCCTCTACGAGCAGGCCCGAAGCGCCGAGGAGCGTCTGGCCATCGCCTGGGCGGATGCCGATGGCGCCGCCACCTTCCTGGTCAACATCCCGGCCCGCTTCGACTTCGAGCGGGCCCTGGTGGCCGAGCGCGAGCAGGGCTATGTGTCGTCGGCCCGGCTCAAGGGGCTCACCGACGAGGCCTGGGGGCGCTGGTACGAGCAGAGCCTCGACCGTTATCACCCCCTGTTCTGGGCCGCCAAGGCGCACTTCTCCATCGCGGGCTTCGGTTTTTACAACTACCCCTACCTCTTTGGCTATCTGTTCAGCCTCGGGGTCTATCAGCAGCTGATGAGCCGCCAGGCCGCAGGGGAGGAGGGGGTGGCGAAGGCCTACCGCACCCTGCTGCGAGACACAGGTCGCATGAGCGCCGAAGAACTGGTCGAACGGCATTTGGGGCAGGACATTCGAAAACCCGCCTTCTGGCAGGGGAGCCTGGCCCTGGTGGAAGCGGCGGTGGCGCGCTTCGCCCAGTGCGGCAGTTAACCTCGCCAGACCCGGTTTGCGCCATGTCCCGCTGGGGCATGGCGCTGCCACAGCGGCCCCGACGCGCGGTTTGGTGGCCCGAAGGGGCGTGATCCAAAGCAAGAAAGTGGGATGTTTTGGTGGCGCAAGGCCCTGTCGCTGGGGTAGTTTCGATAGAACCGACACAGTTTTTGAGGTCTTGTCCATGATCATCTATCTGCATGGCTTTGATGCCACCAGCCCCGGCAATCATGAAAAAGTGCTGCAGTTGCAGTTTATCGATGATGATGTGCGTTTCGTGCACTACAGCACGGTTCACCCCCGCCACGACATGAGCCATCTGCTCAAGGAAGTGAAGAAGCAGCTCGACATGAGCACCGATCCCAAACCCCTCATCTGCGGCGTGGGCCTGGGTGGCTACTGGAGCGAGCGGATCGGGTTTCTGTGCGGCATCAAGCAGGTGGTCTTCAACCCCAATCTGCACCCGGAAGAGAACATGCAGGGCAAGATCGACAGGCCGGAAGAGTACGAGGACATCGGCACCAAGTGTGTAACCGAATTTCGTAATAAAAATTCAGGAAACTGCCTGTGCATCCTTTCCGTTCAGGATGAAATCCGCGATAATCGGGACACTGAACGTGAATTGAAGAACTATTACGACATCGTATGGGATGAGCGCGAGACCCATAAGTTCAAGAACATCTCGCACCATCTGCAACGGATGAAGGCCTTCAAAGAAGCCTGAGCCATCACGTCAACCGATTTCGTTTTAGGGAGCCAATGGCTCCCTTTCGTTTTGAGGAACCAAGGAAAATCATCATGATGAATATTGTCGTTGTAGGCGGTGGCGCCGGTGGTCTCGAGCTTGCGACCAGCCTGGGCCGCAAGCTGGGCAAGAAGAACAAGGCCAGGATCACCCTGGTGGATCGCAATCGCACCCACCTGTGGAAACCCCTGCTGCACGAAGTGGCCACCGGCTCCATGGATGCGGGCATCGATGCCCTGAGCTACCAGTCCCACGCCAAGAACCACGGCTTCGAATTCCAGCTCGGCAGCCTGACCGACATCAAGCGCGACGAGAAACGCATCGTGCTGGCCCCCATCCACGACGAGAGCGGCGCCCTGGTGGTCAACGAGCGGGAAGTGGCTTACGACATTCTGGTGATGGCCATCGGCTCGGTCTCCAACGACTTCAACACCAAGGGCATCAAGGATCACTGCATCTTCCTGGACAGCCCCTCCCAGGCGCACCGCTTCTACAACAGCATGATGAACCGCTTCCTGCAGTTCGCCACCGAATACCAGCCCGGTGACAAGGTGAAGATCGCCATCGTCGGCGGCGGCGCCACCGGCGTCGAACTCTCCGCCGAGCTCTACAACGCGGTGGAGCAGCTCTACGCCTACGGCTTCAAGAACCTCACCACCGACAGCCTCAAGGTGACCCTGGTGGAAGCGGGCCCCCGCATCCTGCCGGCCCTGCCGGAGCGCATCAGCGGCTCCGCCCATCAGGAGCTGGTGAAGCTGGGCGTGGACGTGCGCACCGCCACCATGATCACCGAGGCCACCGCCGAGGGCCTGCACACCAAGGATGGGGAGCTGATTGAAGCAGACCTTATGGTGTGGGCCGCGGGCATCAAGGCGCCGGACTTCATGAAGGAGATCGCGGGCCTGGAAACCAACCGCATCAACCAGCTGGTGGTCCACGAGACCCTGCAGACCACCCGGGACGAGAATATCTTCGTCATCGGCGACTGCGCCGCCTGCCCGCAGCCGGACGGCAAGTTCGTGCCGCCCCGCGCCCAGTCCGCCCACCAGATGGCGACCCAGGCGTTCAAGAACATCCTGGCCAAGATGAACGGCGGCGAGATGAAGCCCTACCGCTACCACGACCACGGCTCCCTGGTCTCCTTGAGCCGCTTCTCCACCGTGGGCAGCCTGATGGGCAACCTGATGCGGGGCTCCATGATGGTGGAGGGCTACATCGCCCGCATCGTCTACATCTCCCTCTACCGGATGCACCAGGTGGCCCTGCACGGCTACATCAAGACCGGCCTCATCATGCTGGTGGGCCGCATCAACCGGGTGCTGCGCCCGAGCATGAAGCTGCACTGAGTGCATGGCGGCTGCCGCTGCGAACATCAAAAAGGAGAGGCTTGCCTCTCCTTTTTTTATGGCCGACGCGGGGCGCTCCTGGCAGCGCCTGCCGCCGTTCAGGGCGAAGACGCAGAGGGCCGGTGCAGCTGCCGTCGTGTCTGCATCATCAAGGCCCCGCTTTCATCGCGGCCCGGAAGCCCTCTCCCCAGCACCGGTGCCCAAGGTCGCTGTGCGGGGGAAAGTGGCACGACACAGGCTCTATGGATGGCTCCTTGATGAACCTGGCGGGCGCTGTGCTTGAAGCCCCTGGCCACGCCGGGCTTATGCTTTGGCCAACGCCTTGCTACCATGACGGCAACGGTGCTTCGCGCACCCAGCCCAACTCACAGGAGACCTCATGATCCTCTCAACCACCCCCACCCTGGAAGGCAAGACCATTCGCGAGTACCGCGGCATCGTCGTGGGCGAAGCCATCCTCGGCGCCAACATTTTCAAGGATCTGTTCGCCGGCATCCGCGACATCATCGGCGGTCGCTCCGGCGCCTACGAAAAAGAGCTGGCCCGGGCCCGGGAGATCGCCTTCGAGGAGCTCAAAGAGCGTGCCCAGGCGCTGGGGGCCAACGCCGTGGTGGGCATCGACATCGACTACGAGGTAGTGGGCCAGAATGGCAGCATGCTGATGGTCAGCATCAGCGGCACCGCCGTGGTGGTGTGAGCCTGCGCTCACGCCGTTAGAAGCCAATGCCCAAGCCGATCGCGAGATCGGCTTTTTTATTGGGGAACGGCGGCGGGATGTCGTCGGGAGAGGCGGGAACTGACCTCGCGGCCATGTATCAGCGCGTGATAG
Source organism: Aeromonas sp. QDB30 (assembly GCF_027707645.1). Classification (NCBI taxonomy): domain Bacteria; kingdom Pseudomonadati; phylum Pseudomonadota; class Gammaproteobacteria; order Aeromonadales; family Aeromonadaceae; genus Aeromonas; species Aeromonas sp. QDB30. Next base: position 18,965 of record NZ_JAPCIY010000038.1, read on the forward strand.
GCACCTTAAAGCCGGGAAAAGGGCGCGATCTGTGCTGTTATTGTTCAGTTTTTGTGTGCATTTAGCGAAAGTCATTTAATTTTTCTAAACAAAAACGAGCACTGTGAGTGCGATTTTTCGCCCTTGCCGGGCGTTCAAAGGCCGCAGTAGGATGCAGTCTGGCGCCGGGCTCGCATTTCCCGGCGGCGTTCATCTCATATGGCAGGGCTGCATCCATGACCTTACTCAAACCGCCGGGGCTCAACCCCGGCGACACCATAGGTTTCTTCTCCCCCTCCAGCGCAGCCACCGCCTGGGCGCCGAACCGCTTTGCTCGCGCCAAGGCTTATCTGGCGGCGCAGGGCTTCGAACTCAAGGCGGGCAGCCTGACCGGCGAACAGGATCACTGGCGCTCCGGCTCCATCGCGGCGCGGGCTGACGAGCTCAATGCCCTCATTCGCGATCCGCAAGTGCGAGCAATCATGTCGGTGATTGGCGGCAGCAACTCCAACTCCCTGCTGCCCTACCTCGATTTTGATGCGCTGAAGCGGGATCCCAAGATAGTCATCGGCTACTCCGACGTAACGGCCCTGCTGCTCGGCATTCATGCCCAGACCGGCCTCGTCACCTTCTATGGCCCGGCGCTGGTGGCTTCCTTTGGCGAGCTCTCGCCGCTGGTGGACGAGACCCTGGCCGGCTTCCTGTCCGTTTGCATGGCCGGTGGCGCCAGCCTGCCCCACCGGTTGCCGACTCCGACGCAATGGACCGAGGAGCGGCTCGACTGGGAGCATCAGACCCGGGCCAAGCAGTGCTGGCCAAACCGGCTGATCTCGGTGGGCACTGGCCGGATGCGGGGTCGGCTCATTGGCGGCAACCTCAATACCCTGGCAGGGATCTGGGGTTCCCCCTTTATGCCGTCCATCGAGCGGGGCGACATTCTGCTGCTGGAAGACAGCCTCAAAACCGCCGAGACGGTGGAGCGCGCCTTCACCCACCTCAAGCTGTGCGGGATGTTTGATCGCATCGGTGCCCTGGTGCTCGGCAAGCACGAGCTGTTCGACAGCCAGGGCAGCGGCAGGCGGCCCCTCGACATCCTGCTGGAGGTCGTGGGGGAGCCGACCTTCCCCATTCTGGCGGAGTATGACTGTGCCCACACCCACCCCATGCTGACCCTGCCCCTTGGCATCGAGGCCGAACTGGATCTCGATGCCCAGAGCCTCACCCTGTGCGAGTCCTGGCTTGGGGAGTGAGTCACTGCACTGCCTGCCATAGTTGCATCGGCACATAGACAAAGAGGCCGCTCGGGCGACCTCTTTGTCGTCTGCTACTTCGCTTCGGATCAGGGCAGGGCATCGGCCCGGAAGGTGTTGCAAGGATCTGTGTCCCTCGTGTCTCAATCGATCAGGGCAATGCATCGGGCCGGAAGCTGGCGCGGATCTGCGGCACCAGGGGGGAGGGGTCGAAGCCTTTCTCCTCCCCGAGCACCGGGTGGAGCAGGGGTTGGTCACGGATGGGGGTGAGGTCCCCCGCCAGCAGTTGCCTTGTGGCCTGCCCCATCTGGTAGAGCTGGCGCACCGGGCCGAACTGGCGGGCGAGATCCAGCCCGTCCCCGGCCCGGGTGAAGGCCATCATGGGGATCTGGTAGCTGGCATCCCGTGGCGGTTTGGTGCCGTGGATACCCTTGCCCGCCGACATCAGGAAGGGCTGGTGATCCCCGAAGGCCACCACCAGGTAGCGCTTGCCGGAGTTGTCCAGGGTCTTGAGCAGCCGCTCCAGGGAGGCCATGGCATCCACCACCCCGGTGTAGTAGGTGTTGAGCAACTGGGTATCCGCCGGGCTCTGATCCGGGCAGGCGCCGCTGCGCTGCTGGGCCCGGTAGCGATCCCCGTCGAAGGGGCCGTGCCCCTGCATGGTGACCGCGTAGGCGAACAGGGGCTGATCGTCCTGGTTGCTGCGTTTGAGCAGGTGATCGATGAGGGCATCGTCGGAGATGTAGAGCCCCTTGTGCTCGAGGGCGGTGAAGCGGGTATCGAACCAGCGCTCCTGATAGCCGAGGGCCGGGATCGCCTTGGCGCGGCCCCAGAACTTCTCCACATAGGGGTGGGCGAACAGGGTCTGGTAGCCGCTTTGGGCTGCACTGCGCGCAAGGCCGGGCACCTTGTCCGAGAGGTAGTAGTAGGGCACCACCCCCTGTTTGAGCAGGCCCACCGGCAGGCCGGTGTTCATCTCGAACTCCGCCAGCACCGTCATGCCCCCCGTGGTGGGGGAGTGGATGGTCTTGCGCCATTGGGCCACGCTGGCGGGCAGGCTCAAGATGGGGGCGGGGGCGCAGAGACGGCCCTGCCAGTCAAGCCAGAGCGACTCGTATTGCAGCACGATCACCAGATCGAAGCTGGGAGCCCTGGGCTGGGCGGGCAGGCTCAGCTCCGGGGTGCGCTCGTTGATCTGCAAGGGGTAGCGAAACACGTTGCCGCTTTGCAGCATCTCGTCCACCAGGTTGAACAGGTAGAGGCCGGGGCCGGCGCGGATGATGTCCCTGTGGTAGTTCACCGCCCTGTCCACGTAGCGGATGTTGGCCCCGAGCAGCTTGTTGCCGGTCTGGGTGGCGAACACGCAGAGGGCGAAGAAGGCGGCGGTGGCGGCGGTGGTGCGCAGCAAGCCCCGCAGGATCCAGCGGGAGAGGGCTAAGCGCCACACCAGAAAGAGGAGCCCCAGCACGACGAGCACCGGCACCACAGGGTGCTGATCGAGCAGGATGTGCAGCAGGGCCAGCAGGTTGCCCAGATCGTCCCCCCCCAGCGGCACCCCGTAGATGGCGATCTTCATGAAGTTGGCGAGCAGCCCGATGCCCGAGAGGGCGGTGAAGAGCAGCCCCATATAGAGGCTGAAGCCTGCGAGGGCGCAGAGGCTCCAGCCCAGCACCATGCTGCCCCAGGCGAGGTAGTAGTGCTCGGGCCGAAAGCCCGACCAGAACAGGAATTCCCCCAGCTTGAACACCACGAAGCCGTGGAGCAGCACGAAGGTGAGGTTGCCGAGCAGCAGGCTGCCTGCCACCCGGGCGCGGTAGCTTCGGCGCAGCCGCGGCAGCAGGGTCTTGAGCACGGCGGCGCTCACCAGCAGCACCAGCAGCAGGCTGGTCATCAGGTAGAGGAGGTTGAAACCGCGCTCCGGCAGGGTCTGGAGGATCTGGCTGTATTCGGCGCTCTCCGGCCTGTCTGCCAGCAGCAGCCCGATGCGCAGCTGGTAGCGGCTGTCCAGGGCGTCGTCGGGGGCGCGCAGGGCGCTGTTGAGGCTCAGGGTGCAGCGCTCCTTGCGGCACTTCTGGCGCTTGTCCACCGCCTGGCTCAGCTGATCGATGCGCACCCCTTTGTCGTTGAGCAGCTCCACCCGCACCTTGTCTCCCTCCTGCAGGGGTTTGAGCAGTTGCCACTGGCTGCGCACCACCAGATAGAAGCCCCGGTTGTCACTTTTGTAGAGCAGGCTGTAGCGATTGAGGGTCGCGATGGGCTGATCCGCCGGGCCCAGAATGAGGGGGGCGGCACGCCCGAGCCAGCTGACGGGGTTGAGCAGCGGCAGGGCGAGGGTCAGCAGCAGCAGGGCGGTCAGCAGACCCAGCAACAGCCCGGCCAGGGGCTGGGAGGCGGGGCGGTGGCCGGTGACGGGGGCATTCATAAGGGCTCATCCTTGGAGCGGTCATGGCAGCGACGACTGCCTCTATTTTGACCCGATGGTGCGTGGCTTGTTCCTTGATGTCAATTTGATGACAACAAGATGAATATTCCGTGATGAGCACTGTGAAGCAATTTGTGATCCCGATCCGCCAGGGGCACTCATTCTGTGATGAAAGCGTCATCATGAGCCTTTGCTGCTGGTCTGGGAGGGGGGCGCTGTTTAGTCTCTCAGTAACGGTTGGAGGTACATGTATGAATCCCAAAGTTGCGGCGCGTCAGGCCAGATTGCTCCAGATGCTGGAGAGCAAAGAAGAGATCCGGATCGGGCGGGAGCGGGACTGCCCCCTGCCGCTGCCCCAGCTCGTCCGGCTGACCGAGGATCACCCGGACGTCGTCAAGGTCTACGGTCACGGGCTCACCGCCGAGGTGTTCCATCTCAAGGTGGAGGGGCACCACTGGTGCCTGAAACGCTGCCGCCAGGACTCTCTGGTGGCCAATGTGGACGGCAAGACCGCCTTTCTCACCGAGCTGGAGCGGCGTCGGGAGATAGAGAGCCTGCGGGAGCTGCACCCCACCATCCTCTCCAACGTGGTCTGTACCAGTTTCGGCTCCGCCCGGGCCGGGGTGCTGGTCTCCCCCTGGTTGCGGGGGGAGCCGGTGCGCACGCTCTGCGAGCGCAACCTGGCGCAGATGCTGGCGGTGGAGGCGGAGCTGGCCCGCTGGGGCTGGTTTGACTGGGATCCGAGCCCGGGCAACCTGCTGGATGACGGCCAGCATATCTCGGTGTTCGATTTTGGCTACATGTGGCCCTTCGATCCCCTGCACGAGTTCAACTCCAACGGCCTCACCGATCCCGACTTCCACGTGCCTGAGCGGCTGGAAACCCGCACCCTCTCCGGGCTCTGGCTGGACGAGGCGGATCCCTTGCCGCTGTTTCGCCGCTGGCGCGAGCTCTGCCTCGCCTGGGCCAGGGGAGAGCTGCAATACCTGTCGCGGGAGGGGGCGAGCGCCCCCGTGCTGGCGCGGATGCAGGGACTGGTGGGGGAGTGGAGTGCGGCGCTGGCAAGCGACGAGGCGCTGGCGGCCAACTGGTGGCGCGACATGTACCGCAGCCATCGGCTCGACATCCTGGACGACCTCAGCGGCAAGAGCTGCGGCCCGCTCACCTTGCGCCGTCTCGACTGGCTGGAGCAGGCGGTACGGGAGCACTTCCCGGCCCTGGTGGACAATCTGGCCCCTGACGAAGCGGGGCTCGGTCAGGCCGGGTTGCTGCAACGGCTGGGAGGGCTGCGCGAGCAGATCCGGGCCAATCTGCTGCCCACCCGGGCCACCCTGGTCACCAGCTGATGGTGAAAGAAGAGTGACAAGAGGGGCGCCGCGGCGCCCCTCTTTGCTGAGTGGGGAAGGCCGCCCCGGGTGATGGGGCGGACGAGGCTTGTGGTGTGCCAGCGCCGGGGCGACTCAGTCGAGCAGTTCCCGGTGCAGGCAGTTGACGATGTGGCCCGCCTCGTCCTCTTTGACCAGGAAGCAGAGGTTGTGGGCGCTGGCGCCGTAGCAGATCATCCGGATGTTGTGCTCGCGGATGGCGTCGAACACCTGGCTGCCCACCCCGGCCGCTTCGCTCATGCGGTTGCCGATGAGCGCCACCAGGGCGAAACCGGTCTCCACTTCCACCTTGCACAGCTGGCCGAGCTCCGCCAGCACCTTGTCGTTCAGGATGGGTTCGCCGTTGCTCTGGCTGCCGGTGTGATCCAGGGTCAGGGAGACGCTCACCTCGGAGGTGGTGATGAGATCCACCGAGATGCGGTGACGGGCCAGGACGCCGAACACCTCGGCCAGGAAGCCGTAGGCGTGGAACATGTTGAGGCTGTGCAGGGTCACCAGCACCTGCTGGCGGCGCAGGGCCACGGCCCGGAACAGCGGGTTGCTGCGGGTGGTGGCGCGGATCCAGGTGCCACCGGCGGCGGGATCCTTGGCGGAGCCCACGAACACCGGGATGTCCTGGCGCAGCGCGGGTTGCAGGGTAGCCGGGTGCAGCACCTTGGCGCCGAAGGTGGCCATCTCCGCCGCCTCCACGAAGCTGATTTCGGGGATGGGGCGGGCGCGGGTAACCAGGCGGGGATCCGTGGTGTAGATGCCGGGCACGTCGGTCCAGATCTCGATGCTGCCAGCGTCCAGTGCCTCGGCCAGGAGGGCCGCGCTGTAGTCGGAGCCGCCACGGCCGAGGGTGGTAGTGCGGCCATCGCCGTCGGCACCGATGAAGCCCTGGGTGATGACCAGGCTGTCACCCAGCAACGGGCCCACCGCCTGCTGGCAGAGGGCGCGGGTCGCCGCGAGATCCACGGTGGCCTTGCCAAAGCGGCTGTCGGTGCGCAGCAGTTGGCGCGCATCCTGCCACTGGGCCTTGACCCCGCGCTGGTGCAGGAGTTCGGTGAAGAGACGGGTGGACATCAGCTCGCCGCAGGCGATGAGGCGATCGGCGAGTTCGGCGTCGGTGTGCTGACTGGCCTGACGGGCCATGGTGCGAATGTCGCCGAGCTGGGCATGGATGAGGGCGCTCACGTCGCTCGGGTTGCCAAGGGCGGCCAGAATGGCCAGCTGGATGTCGGCAAGCCTGGCAAGCTGGGCATCCTGTCCGGCTTCGTCCAGTTCACCCTGAGCCAGGCTCACCAGCAGGTTGGTGACGCCGGCGCTGGCGCTCAGCACCACCACCCGGGTCGCCGGATTGGCCAGCACCACGTCGGCGCAGTGGTTCATGGCCGCGGCATTGGCGACGCTGGTTCCGCCAAACTTGGCGACATTGATCGGGTTCATTGCATACTCCTGTCTCAAGGTGAAAATCCGGTTTCATCGGGCAAATAGAGAGGAGGAGGCAAAAAATGGCAGGAAAACGCGAGGATCCCGGCCAGAAGCACTCCACCTGCAGAGCCCATCCCGTACCCGCCCCAAGTGGGGCGCGGTGTGGGATGACCACTACCGATGACAACCCGGGGGATTCAGCCCCCGCAGCCGACGTGGCGGTGTCCAGTCACTCGCCTCGTCTCGGCGCTGCTCCCCCTGACCCAAGTTCACCGGACACTGGTGTCCTCCCCTGGGCTGCCTGGGCAGCGCTCCTCTTCTGGTGCCACCTGTGACAGGTGGCGTGCATGTACAAATACCTTGGTCTGGATTGCACTGTCAATCGAGTTCGTAAAAAAGAACAAAATTGACGGTAACCAGGCACAAGATCAATCAGTTACGAAATGGTCTTGGACAAAACCTTGGAACGACGCTGCCAGTTGTAGAAGCGCTGGCGCTCCACCGGCAGATCTTCGACTTCCAGGGGATCGAAGCCCCGCTCCCGGAACCAGTGGATGGAGCGGGTGGTGAGCACGAACAGGCGACGGATGCCGAGCCGCCTGGCCCGTTCGGCCACCTTGGCGATCAGGGTGTCTCCCCGGTTGGAGTTGCGATACTCCGGGTGGATGGCGACGCAGGCCATCTCGGCCATGGCTTCTTCCATGAAGCAATAGAGCGCGGCGCAGCCGATGATGAGGCCGTCCCGCTCGATGATGGTGAACTTGTCTATCTCCATCTCCAGCTGCTCCCGGGAGCGGCGCACCAGGATCCCTTCCTCTTCCAGCGGACGGATGAGATCCAGGATGCCGCCGATGTCCTCAATGGTGGCGGCCCGGGCCCGCTCGGCGCTTTCGCGCACGATCTGGGTACCCAGCCCCTCGCGGCTGAACAGCTCCTGCAGCATGGCGCCGTCGTCCTGATAGCTCACCAGGTGGGAGCGGGGTACGCCACCCCGGCAGGAGGCGATGGCCGCGCGCAGGTAGCGGGCGGTGCCTGACATCTCTTCCCCCGCCTGCTCCAGCGCCACCAGCAGCTCTTCGGCCTGCTCGGGGAAGAGCTCGGAGATGGCCTCCCCGTGCCTGTCCATTACCCCCTGGGTGCTGCTGAAGCAGATGAGCTTGTCGGCTTTGAGATCCACCGCCACCCGGCGGGCTACCTCTTCCGAGCTCAGGTTGAAGCTCTCGCCGGTGACCGAGCAGCCAATGGGGGAGATGAGCACCAGGCCGTGCTGATCCAGCTGGCGGGTGATCCCCTCCACATCGATGCGACGCACCCGGCCGCTGTGGCAGAAGTCGATGCCGTCATCCACACCCAGCGGCTGGGCGGTGACGAAGTTGCCGCTCACCACGCTGATGCGGGCCCCCTGCATGGGTGTGTTGGCGAGCCCCATGGAGAGCTGGGCGGTGATGTCGTATTGCAGACCGCCGCACACCTGCTTGATGATGGCGAAACTGGCATCGTCGGTGACCCGGATCCGCTTGTGATACTGGGCCTGGATGCCGGCGCGGGCCAGGGCCTCGTCATTTTGCGGACGCGAACCAAACACCAGTACCAGGCGGATCCCCAAGGTCTGCAGCAGGGCGATGTCGCTGACGATGTTGGCGAAATTGGGGTGACAAATGGCTTCCCCGCCGATCATCAGGACGAAGGTGGCACCCCGGTGCACATTGACATAAGGGGTGGATTGCCGAAAGGCATGGACCAAGCTGGGTTCGCGTTCACGCACGTGTTTCATTCCATAAAAAAGCAGCAATTTGCCCAATATATGAAAATAAATTCACAAATCAAGACTAAATATCGACTTGGTGTTTTTTTGTCGCCATTTTGACCAGTGCGGGCGGGGAGGGGAAGACGCAGGCGAGGGCGGGAGGGTCGCCCCGGGGGCCGCTCCCTGGTTGATCCGGGCTAATAACCTGATATCTTCGGTGTTCCTTTTCGTCAGCCGCATTGCGCGGGGTTTTATACAAGGACAGGGCATATGGAGCAGATTATTTCACCGGCAGAGGCGCTGCCGGGACGGCGGGAAGCGCTGGAGATTGGCCAGGTGCACGCAGTAAACGGCCACCCGACCCAGGGGCCCTGGCCCGAGGGGATGGAGCTTGCCTGGTTCGGCATGGGCTGTTTCTGGGGTGTGGAGCGTCTGTTCTGGCAGCAGCCCGGGGTCTATTCCACCGCCGCCGGGTATCAGGGGGGGCTGACCCCCAATCCCACCTACAAGGAGGTGTGCAGCGGCCTGACCGGCCACGCCGAGACGGTGCAGGTGGTGTTCGATCCCAAGGTCATCAGCTATGGGGATCTCGTGAAGCTGTTCTGGGAACACCATGATCCGGCCCAGGGGATGCGCCAGGGTGGCGACATCGGCACCCAGTATCGCTCCGTCATCTTCGTCGGGGACGACACCCAGGAGGCGATTGCCCAGCAGAGCCTGGCCGCCTACCAGCAGGCCATGACGGCGAGCGGTGACGGGCGCACCATCACCACCCGCATCCTGCCGCTGGCCCCCTTCTATTACGCCGAGGATTATCACCAGCAATATCTGGAGAAGAATCCCGAGGGGTATTGCGGCCTGGGGGGCATCGGCGTCTGCCTGCCTCCCAGCCTGAATCGCTGAGGCGTCATTGCATACCACGGGGGCCATCAGGCCCCCGTGTCATTGTGATGAAAAATAATTGAAAAAAATGCGTCAGGTGGGGAACTAAACTGAACCCTGGCTGACCAACAGGGTAGCGACCACGGATGGTTGCCAAGACCAGACACATTTTTTTGCCCCGAAATTCATTACTCTGACAAGCGCGATGAATTGACAATGCTAGCAAGCAGGGCTGCCCGATGAGGCGGCCCTTTTCATTGGGCGTCCCGCCTCACTCCTCGCCTCATTGCATCTCGTCCCCTTGCCGTCACGGCAGGGGGGGGTCAGCTGATGGTGCTGTCGAACAGGTTCTTGATGAGGTCGATGAACTCGATGAGGAAGGCTTGCTGGGCTTCGCTGGGGGCGGACAACCAGACGGCGGAGAGCACCTCTTCCAGGTCGGCGACCACGGCATCGGCCTCCTGCATGATCAGGAAGCGCACCTTGGGGTCGAGCTGGGGGTTCTGCTCGCAGATGGCCATCAGGTTGTCGGCCACCCGGCTGCTCACCAGATCCTCGATGGTCTGGGCGCCGCCGCCTTGTTGCTGGCTCTCGAACAGACCCAGACTCTCTACCAGATACTCGATCAGCGCAATGTAACCGTCGCTCTCTACCACCATGATGGCTGCCCTTTCTTCATTGCCTTGGGGAAATGGTGCGTATTTTAGTGGCTGAACCCGTCATGGCAAGCGGCAGTGGAGCCGATGGCGGATAAATTGGACACCGCCGCGCTCCACCGTCTCCAATCCGGTCAGCAGGAAGCCGTGACGCAGGAAGAGAGCGAGGCTGAAGGCGCTCGCCTCCGTGGTGAGGCTGCCAAGTCCCATCTGGCTGGCGGCTGCCAGCACCCGCTCCAGCAGCAGGGTGCCGAGCCCCTGGCGCGGATGATCCGCGCTCACGTAGAGCAGGCTGAGATGACCGTCATCGCTCAGGGTGGCAAAGCCAAGGGGCACATCGTCTTGCTCGATGACCCAGCCATGGTGCTCGCGCAACTGGCTGGCAAGCCCCGGGTGATGGGCGCCCCTGGCCCACTGCTCCACCTGCTCCGGGCTATAGTGTGCAGGCCCCAGGCGGCGTACCGACTGCTCGAACAGATCCAAAAGCCTTGGTATGTGCGCCTCCTCGAGGGGGACGATGCGAGGAGAAGAAAGAGACGGCATGGATCAACCCTCCCTGATGGTCGCGCGGGGGGCCTGGGGCCGCTTCGCCCTGGGCAGACCCGCCACCACCCGCTCATAGGAGTGGACTATCCAGCCCTGCCAGAGATCGTCAGACAGGCCTTCACTCAGGGTCACCGTGTTCCAGTGCTGCTTGTTCATGTGCCAGCCCGGTTTCACCTCGGGGTGGATCTCCCGCAGCAGCAGGGCGAGCTCGGGTTCGCACTTCAGGTTGATGGAGAGGGGCTCCGCCTGCCAGTCCACCAGGGCAAACATCTTGCCGGCGATGCGGTAGACCAGGATCTCCGGGCCGAAGGGGGTGTCCTCGGTGGCGCCGGGCTGGCTGAGCAAAAATTCACGCAATTGAACGAGGGTCATGGGGACTCCAGGCTGGTCCGATCATGGTGGAAGCATGTTCACCGGGGTGAGCCTTCTGTTAATATGCGCGCCGAGTATACCCCCCATCACCCCGGGAGCCCATGAGATGTTGTACCACAAGACCTTTGAACTGGGTCCCGATCGGGATTGGGTGGTGTTCGTGCACGGTGCGGGCGGCAGCTCCTCCATCTGGTTCAAGCAGTTGCGGGCCTACCGGGAGCACTTCAACGTGCTGCTGCTGGACCTTCGCGGTCACGGCCAGTCCAACCAGCTGCAGCAGGTGGTAAAGGGGCACTACAGCTTTCGGGCCGTGACCGAGGATATCCTGCGCCTGCTGGATCACCTGCGCATCCCCCACGCCCATTTTGTCGGCATCTCTCTTGGCACCATCCTCATCCGCCACCTGGCGGAGCTTCGCCCCGAGCGGGTCAAGAGCATGGTGCTCGGCGGCGCCATCCTGCGTCTCGACATCCGCTCCCGGGTGCTGGTGCAGCTTGGTCGCCTCGGCCAGCACTTCCTGCCCTACATGTGGCTCTACCGCCTGTTCGCCTTCATCATCATGCCGCGCCAGCACCATCAGGAGTCCCGCAACCTCTTCGTGCGCGAGGCCAGAAAGCTGTGCCAGAAGGAGTTCAAGCGCTGGTTCCGTCTCGCCACCGAGGTGAACCCCCTGATGCGCTACTTTCGCGAGCGGGCCCTGCCCATTCCCACCCTCTACGTGATGGGGGAGGAGGATCACATGTTCCTCGCCCCGGTGCGCGAGCAGGTGGCCCGCGACCCTTACAGCCGCCTCGAAATCATCGAAAAGTGCGGCCACGTCTGCAACGTGGAGCAGCCGGATCACTTCAACCGCCAGTCCCTGGCGTTTCTCTCCCGTCAGGCGGCGTCATCCGCCCTCTGAGGCCCGACAAGGGCCTCAGAGGAAGTAGTGGCCAATCTCCAGATAGCGCTGGCGGATGTGCTCGATGAGCAGCCTTATCTTGCGCGGCGGCTGGCGGGTGAAGGGGTAGACGGCGTAGATGCCGAGCTTCTTGCCCACCCGGTCGGGAAACAAGTCCACCAGATCCCCCTGCATCAGGTCGTGATAGACCAGACAGCGCGGCACATAGACGATGCCGCGCCCCCCCAGCGCCGCCTTGCGCAGGGCGCCGGCGTTGTCGGTTGAAAAGCTCCCCGACACCGACACCAGATAGTTGCCCTCTTCCCCCTTGAAGGCCCACTCCGAGGCCCCCGTGCTCTGGTAGGCGTAGCGCAGGCAGTTGTGGGCGAGCAAGTCTGACGGCTCCCGCGGCGCCCCGAAGCGGCGCACATAGGCGGGGGCGGCGCAGATGACCCACTGGGAGTCGAGAATGTGGCGGGCAATCAGGCTCGAGTCATCCAGATAGCCGGTGCGAATGACCAGATCGAACCCCTCTTCCACCAGGTTGACGAAGCGGTTGTCCAGCGACATCTCCACCGTGAGCCCCGGGTGCTGCTGGCAAAAATCGGCCACCGCATCGGCGAGCAAGAGCTCCCCCGAGATGGTGGGCACCGACATCCGCACATGACCGCTCACCTTTTCACCAAATCCCGCCACCGCGTCGAAGGCGTCCAGTGCGGCGGCCTTCACATTTTTGGCACCTTGATAGAGCGCCTTGCCCGCCTCGCTCAGGGTGAGCCGGCGGGTGGTGCGATAGAGGAGCTGGACCCCGAGCTCCTCCTCAAGACGCCCGATCCGCTTGCTAACCACTGAATTTGTCAGGGAATTTTGTTCCGCTACCTTGCTGAAGGATCCGGCCTCCACCACCTGGGCGAAGAGGATGAGGTCGTCGGTACTGGCCATATTGATCAACTTTTGGAACGAATGTTGTTCATTATTTCCATATATCGCGAAAAAGGAACAGGGTAAGGTCACGTCCGCTTAACAAAACAACAACAAGGTGCGCCTCTGCACCCCTCTGGACAAGGACGCAATGATGACAGACACCCTGCTGGCCCTGGTGGCCTTCTCGCCGATCCTGGTGGCCGCCGTGCTGCTGGTCGGCCTCAACTGGCCCGCCAAGCGCGCCATGCCCGTCGCCTTCCTGTTGACCGTGTTCATCGCCCTCTGGGGCTGGCAGATGAGCCCAACCCGGGTCTTCGCCTCCACCCTGCAGGGGCTGGTGATCACGGTGACCGTGCTCTGGATCGTGTTCGGCGCCATCCTGATGCTCAACACCCTCAAACACACCGGCGCCATCACCGCCATTCGCGGCGGTTTTACCAACATCTCGCCGGACAGGCGCATCCAGGCCATCATCATCGCCTGGTGCTTCGGCGCCTTTATCGAAGGGGCCTCGGGTTTTGGCACCCCGGCCGCCATCGCCGCGCCGCTGCTGGTGGCCATCGGTTTTCCGGCGCTGGCCGCCGTGCTGCTCGGCATGATGATCCAGTCCACCCCGGTGTCGTTCGGCGCGGTGGGCACCCCCATCCTGGTGGGCATCAACAAGGGGCTGGATAACCAGGCCATCGGCCAGACCCTGAGCGCCGGTGGCAGCAGCTGGGACATCTATTTGCAGCAGGTGACCACCAACGTGGCCCTCATTCACGCCACCGTCGGCACCCTGATGCCGGTGCTGATGGTGATGATGCTGACCCGCTTCTTCGGCCGCAACCGCAGCTGGACAGAGGGGCTCTCCATCCTGCCCTTCGCGATATTCGCCGGGCTCGCCTTCACCGTCCCCTATGCCCTCACCGGCATGCTGCTCGGCCCCGAGTTCCCGTCCCTCATCGGCGGTCTGGTGGGGCTGGCCCTGGTGGTGACGGCGGCGCGAGCCGGTTTTCTGGTGCCCAAGAACTCCTGGGATTTCGCCCCCGAGAACGAGTGGCCCGCCGAGTGGCTGGGTTCCCTCAAGCTCGATCTCAAAGAGGCCGCTGGTCGCCCCATGTCGCTCATGCTGGCCTGGCTCCCCTATGTGGCGCTGGCGCTCCTGCTGGTGGCGAGCCGGGTGAGCCCGGAGTTCAAGGCAAGCCTCTTGTCGGTGAGCCTCGCCTTCACGGATCTGCTGGGTGAGAAGGGGGTCAGCTCCTCCATTGAGCCGCTCTACCTGCCGGGGGGCCTGCTGGTACTTTGCGCCCTGCTCGCCACCTGGCTGCAGTCGCGCTCCCTCGCCCCCTTCGGTCGGGCATTGGGGGAGTCCAGCCGCACCCTGATCGGCGCCGGTTTCGTGCTCATCTTCACCGTGCCCATGGTGCGCATCTTCATCAACTCCGGCGTCAACGGGGCGGATCTCGCCAGCATGCCGGTGACCACCGCGAATTTTGCCGCCGGGCTGGTGGGGGAGTTCTTCCCTGCGCTCAGCGCCACCATCGGCGCGCTGGGGGCCTTTATCGCCGGCTCCAACACGGTATCGAACATGATGTTCAGCCAGTTCCAGTTCGAGGTGGCCCAGACCCTGGGGGTCTCCACCGCCGCCATGCTGGCCCTGCAGGCAGTCGGCGCGGCTGCGGGCAACATGATCGCCATTCACAACGTGGTGGCGGCCTCGGCCACCGTGGGGCTGCTCGGCCGTGAGGGGGCGACGCTGCGCAAGACGGCGCTGCCGACCCTCTACTACCTGCTGGTCACCGGCCTTATCGGGCTGGTGCTCATGTACAGCTTCCACATCTCGGACGCACTGCTGCAGCTCAAGTAAGGAGAGCAAGTGATGAAGGTAATGCGGGTCTACCCGGCCAAGCCGGCCGATGTCTATCTCTACGCCACCTGTCTGGTGGACCTGTTCGACCCGGTGGCGGGGCTCGATGCCATCGCCCTGATCGAGCGGGAAGGGATAAGGGTGCACTTTGTCGAGAAACAGACCTGCTGCGGGCAGCCGGCCTACACCTCGGGTCACGAGGAGGAGGCGCGCAAGGTGGCGCAAAGCCAGATGGCGCTCTTCCCCGAGCCCTGGCCGGTGGTGGTGCTGTCGGGCTCCTGCGGCGGCATGATGCACCACCACTACCGCCGCCTCTTCCCCGAGAGCCCCGAGGTGGCCGATTTTTGCGATCGGGTGTTCGAGCTCACCGAGTTTCTGGCCCGGGTCTGCCGGGTGCGCTGGCACGGGGTGGGGGAGGCGAGCATCGTCATGCACACCTCCTGCTCGGCCCGGCGCGAGATGCAGGTACACACCACGGCCCGCAGCCTGCTGGGGCAGCTCGATGGCGTCACCTTGCATGAACAGGCCTACGAGAGCGAGTGCTGCGGTTTTGGCGGCACCTTCTCGGTGCGCCACCCCCACATCAGCCAGGCCATGGTGGAGGACAAGACCCGCCACCTGCTGGCCACCGGCGCCGACACCTTGGTGAGCGCCGACTGGGGGTGCCTCTTGAACATCAAGGGATCCCTGGCCTATCAGGGCAGGATCTTGCCTGCCACCCACCTGGCGAGCTTCCTGCTCGCCCACAGCCGCCCCGACAGTGACGAAATAGCTCATAACGGCGCCGCTGTTAGCGATTTGGCTCATACCAAAGAGGCCCAGCCCCATGTCTGATCACGCCAAGTATTCGCCGCGCCGCTTCCATCCCCAGGCCGAGGCGGCCCTGGCCGACCCCGTGCTGCGCCAGAATTTTCGCGGCGCCATGGATTACCTGCGCGCCAAGCGCCGGGATGCCTTCGCCGACCCGCAGGAAGAAGCGGCGGTGCGCGATGCGGCGGAGCAAATTCGCCAGCGCTGTCTCTCGCGCCTGCCGGACCTTTTGGAGCAGCTCGAAGCCAACTGTGAGCGCAACGGCATCCGGGTGCACTGGGCCCAGACGCCGGCCGAGGCCAACGCCATCATCCTCGGTATCGCCCAAAAAAACGGGGTGAGCAGCATCGTCAAGGGCAAGTCCATGGTGAGCGAGGAGGTAGGCTTCAACCACGAGATGGCGCGCCACGGCATCCGCTGCCTTGAGAGCGACATGGGGGAGTTTATCGTCCAGCTCGACGGCGACACCCCGTCCCACATCATCATGCCCGCCATCCACAAGAACAAGCAGGAGGTGAGCGACACCTTCGCAAGCAACCTGGAAGGCTTCACCCCCACCACGGACGTGGACGCCCTGATCCAGACCGGGCGGCGGGCCCTGCGCGAAGAGTTTCGCCGCGCCGGCATGGGGCTCTCCGGCGTCAACTTCGCGGTGGCCGAGACCGGCAGCCTGTGTCTGGTGGAGAACGAGGGCAACGGGCGCATGTGCACCACGGTGCCGAAAGTGCACGTGGCCATCACCGGTATCGAGAAGGTGGTGGAATTTTTGAGCGACGTGCCGCCCCTTTACAGCGCCCTGACCCGCTCGGCCACCGGACAGGCCATTACCACCTACTTCAACGTCATCAGCGGCCCGCGCCGGGCTGGGGAGCTGGACGGCCCGGACGAGGTGCACCTGGTGCTGCTCGACAACGGCCGCAGCCAGGCTTACCGGGACGAAGAGCTGCGCAAGACCTTGCAGTGCATCCGCTGCGGCGCCTGCATGAACCACTGCCCGGTCTACACCCGCATCGGCGGCCACGCCTACGGCACCATCTACCCGGGCCCCATCGGCAAAATCATCTCCCCCCACCTGCTGGGGTTAGAGAGCACGAGCGATCTGGTGACCGCATCGAGCCTGTGCGGTGCCTGCGGCGAGGTGTGCCCGGTCCGCATCCCCATTCCCGACCTGTTGCAGCGCCTGCGCCGGGAGGCCAAGCACGACGCCCAGCCCGGCCACGAACCGCTGGCGGGGCAGGGGGCGGCCAGGAGCCGGCTCGAAACCCTTGCCATGCAGGGCTTTGCCTTTGCCGCCACCCACCCGCGCCTCTACCACGCCGCAACCGGGGTGGCCGGTCGCCTGCGGGGCTTGATGCCCAAACACCTGGGCCCCTGGACCCAGTGCCGCGAAGCCCCCAAACCCGCCCCCCAGAGCCTGCACGCCCTGCTGCGCCAGAAGAAGAAGGAGTCCTGAGATGTCGAGCAAAGAGGCCATATTAAGCCGCCTGCGCGGCGCCGCCACCCCCATGGCCCACGCCCCCCATGGCTGGCAGCCCTGGCGCGGGGAGGATGATCAGGCGCGGCGTGAGCGCTTTGTTGCCGGGATCAGCGCCAGCCACGCCGAGATCCTCACAGTCCAACAGGCAACCCTGGCCCGGGATCTGGCCGTCTGGCTGGATGAAGAGGGCGTGACGAGTCTGGCCTGTGGTCAGGGCGGCCGTTGGCAGGAGGAGGTCGCGGCCGCTTGCGCCGGGCGATCTGTGTTGACCCCCGCAGGCGAGTTCGCGAGCTGGAAGGACGATCTGTTCGACGTCTGTCAGGCGGGCATCACCCACTGCGCGGGCGCCATCGCCGACACCGGCACGCTCGTGTTGCTGCCCGATGGCGGCGAGCCGCGCACCCTCTCGCTTGTGCCCCCCTGCCATATCGCCCTGCTGGCGGCCTCAACCATCGCCGACAACCTGGCGGGGCTGGTGGCGATCGGGCGCTGGCAGCAGGCCATGCCCACCAATCTGTTGCTGGTCTCCGGCCCCTCCAAGACCGCCGACATCCAGCAGACCCTGGCCTACGGCGCCCACGGCCCGAGCCGCCTCTTGGTGGTGCTGGTGGAGGATTGCTGATGCGCTGGAATGAATTTGACGCCGCCGTGCTCTCGCGCATCCCGCCGGAGCGGCTGGTGAGCGACCCGGATCTTCGGCTGGCCCACGGCACGGACGCCAGCTTCTACCGGCTGGTGCCCGAGCGCATCGTGCGCCTCGACTCTTTGGATGAAGTGCGTTTCGTGCTGGCGGTGTGCCGCGAATTGGGCCTGCCGTGCACCTTTCGCGCCGCCGGCACCAGCCTCTCGGGCCAGGCCCTGAGCGATTCGGTGCTCATCACCCTGACCGACAGCTGGCGCGGCCACCGCATTATGGACGAGGGGGCGCGCATTGCCCTGCAACCCGGGGTGATCGGCGCCGATGCCAACCGCTATCTGGCGCCTATGGGCCGCAAGATTGGGCCGGATCCCGCTTCCATCAATGCCTGCAAGCTCGGCGGCATCGCCGCCAACAACGCGAGCGGCATGTGCTGCGGCACCGCCCACAACAGCTATCACACCCTGCATGCCATGACCCTGCTGCTGGCCGATGGCACCGTGCTGGAGAGCGGCGACCCTCACAGTCGCGCCGCCTTTGCGGCCAAGCGTCCGGAGCTGCTCACGGGGCTCGCCGCCCTGCGCGTCGAGGTGCTGGCGAATGCCGAGCTTGCCGCCAAGATCCGCCACAAGTACCGGCTCAAGAACACTACCGGCTACGCCATCAATGCCCTGCTCGATCATGAGGACCCCGTCGATATCCTCACCCACCTGATGATCGGCTCGGAGGGGACCCTCGGCTTTATCGCCGAGGTGGTGCTCGATACCGTGCCCGAATACCCCCACAAGGCCTCGGCCCTGCTGGTGTTCCGGGACGCCGAGCAGGCCTGTCTGGCCACCTCGCGCCTGAAAAGTGCGCCGGTGGCGGCGGTGGAGCTGATGGATGGACGATCCCTTTGCTCGGTCGCGGGCAAGCCCGGCCTGCCGGACTTTATCAAGGCGCTGGATCTGGCTGCCTGCGCCTTGCTGATCGAAGTGCATGGGGAATCGAAAGAGGAGCTGGTGGATCGCTGCGAGCAGGTGATGGCCATGGCGGCCGAGTTCGCCCAGGTCGCCTCTGTGCCCTTTACCGGCGACAGTGCTGGGCTCTGGGCCATTCGCAAGGGGCTCTTCCCGGCGGTGGGGGCGGTGCGCACCACCGGCACCACCGTCATCATTGAGGATGTCGCCTTTCCCATCGAGCGTCTGGCCGAAGGGGTGGCGGGGCTGCAGCAACTGTTCGATCGCTTCGAATACGGTGAAGCCATCATCTTTGGCCACGCGCTGGAGGGGAACCTGCACTTCGTCTTTACCCAGGGGTTCGATGATCCGGCGCAGGTGGCCCGCTACGGTGCCTTTATGGATGCGGTGGCGGAGCTCGTCGCCGTGCGCTTTGGCGGGTCGCTCAAGGCAGAGCACGGTACCGGGCGCAACATGGCCCCCTATGTGGAGCTGGAATGGGGGCCGGAGGGGGTGGCGCTGATGCGCCGCATCAAGGCGCTGCTGGACCCGGACGGCCTGCTCAATCCTGGCGTCATCATCAACGATGACCCCAAGGCCCACCTGGCCCACCTCAAGCCCATGCCGGCGAGCGATGCCATCGTGGATCCGTGCATCGAGTGCGGCTTTTGCGAGGCGGTCTGCCCCTCGCGCACCCTGTCGCTGTCGCCGCGCCAGCGCATCGTGCTTTACCGCGAACTGGCCCGCCGCAATCGTGCCGATGAGCCCTCCAACCAGCTGGCCCAGCTATTTGACTATCAGGGCATCGATACCTGCGCCGCCACCGGGCTGTGCGCCGATCGCTGCCCGGTGGGCATCAACACTGGCAGCCTGATCAAGAAGCTGCGTAGCGAAAAGTACCAGCGCTTTGTGCCCATCGCCCGCTGGAGCGCCGATCACTTCGCCGGCGTTACCCGCGCGGCCCGTGGGTCTCTCGGCCTCAAAGCCATTGCCGGCAAGCTGCTGGGAGACAAGGCGCTGGCAGGATTGGTGGGGGGCGTGCGCAAGCTCAGCGGCCAGCGCACCCCCGCCTGGTTGCCCACCCTGCCGGGGCCGAGCCGCTACCAATGGCTGCAAGGGGAGGGGAGCCATGACGGATCCAGCGAGCGCGCTGTGGTCTATCTGCCGTCGTGTGCCAGCCGGGTATTCGGCCAGCAGGAGGAGGCCCCGTCACTGCCGGACGTGGTGCAATCCTTGCTCAATAAAGCCGTCATTCCGCACCTAATTTTGCTATTTTCAGTGCTTGACGGCGATCGGCCGTTCTGATCTATTACTCTCTTTTGCAGGTAGATCATCATGGC
>NZ_JAPCIY010000039.1:0-38279 GCF_027707645.1 Aeromonas sp. QDB30
TTCCGGATTGTCCTACAGCAGAAGGATCGGTCAATGGATCCTTAACTGATCAGCATTGCCGCATGGCGGGGCTTTTTCTGTTCACTGCCCCGCCCTTTCTTAATCCATGTCAATTCCCAGGCAGACGGCGCTTGCCAGGCCTTGACCTTCTCCTTTCGGCAAGGTTTAGATTCGGCCCATCCGTCACAGGGAAGCCACCCATGCTCTCATCGAGATTGCCCACCACGTTCATCGCCCGGCTATTGCTGGCGCTGGTGCTCGTCTGCAATCTGACCCTGTGCATCAGCTGGCATGGCGCGGCCACCGCCCTCCCGGGTGAGACCCAGGATGCCCTTCCGGCATCCTCCCCCTTGTCTCATGCGCTGCACGAGAGCCCGCCTGTGCAGCACGCCGCCATGAACCATGGCCAGGCCGACACAATTCCCCTCTCCTGCCATTCGGGCACCATGAGCCAGAGTGCCCCGTCTGGGGGGGAATGCCAGATGCAGGCCGGCTTCTCCGGTGCGGCCAATGCCCCGCCCCTGCTCGGCATGCTGTTGTCACTGCTGCTGATCCCCCTGCTGCTGCTCCCCTCTTCGTGGCATGTCGGCTCCCTGCTCGACAACTGGCTGAGGGATCCCTTCCTGCGCCTGCGCGGTACCCATCCCCCCTCCTGGCCCAGACGGCATCTGATGCTCTCTGTGCTGCGCCATTAGAAACCTCTTCTACCCCAGCCTGGGCAATGGTTCGCCATTGCAACAAGTGCCGTGCACCGGCCGACTCGTCGGCAGTGCTCCGTTTGCCGCCCAACCCGTTCGCTGTGATTCGAGTGTTGCGTGACGCAGGTGCGTGAATAACGCCTCTGCCCCGCCCCTGGACACGACGCTCATGCAGGAACCCGGTCAGGCGGCCTGATAGAAGAGAAGATGTAACCATGTCATCAGCCAAGATTTTCGCCGTTGCCGGCGCCCGCGCCTCCCGTTCGACTCGTGCCGGAGGCCTGCGATGAACAAGACCCTGATCCTGTCGACTCTGATGCTCGTCCTCGGGGCTGGCGGCGGTTACTGGGCCGCCACCAAGATGGGCGGCGCTACTACCGCCAAGGAGAAGGCCCCCCTCTACTGGGTCAATCCCATGGATCCCCGCGACAAGCGCGATGCCCCCGCCAAGGACAACATGGGGATGGACTTCATCCCCGTCTATGAAGAGAAACAGGGCGGCTCGCCGGGCACCGTTACCATCAGCCCCGAGATCCAGCAGAACCTGGGGGTGCGGCTGGCCAAGGTGGAAAAACTGCCCGTCCACCAGCAGATCGAGACGGTGGGCTATGTGGGATATGACGAGGAGCGCCTCGAAGCCATCAACTCCCGGATGGCGGGCTGGATCCGCAACCTCGCCATCAAGAACGAGGGGCAGCAGGTGGCCAGGGGCAGCTTCATCTACGATCTCTACGCCCCGGATCTGGTGAACGCCCAGCACGAGTACCTGCTGGCGCTCAATACCACCAACCCGCTGCTGCTGCGCGCCGCCGAAGGCAAGCTCAAGTCCCTGCAGGTACCGGCGGATCAGATAGCGGCCCTCAAGCGCACCCGCAAGGTGCAGGAGACGGTGCGCATCTATGCCCCGAGCAGCGGCTATGTCTCCGAGCTCAAGGTGCGTGAAGGCCAGTATGTGGAGCCCGCCGCCCCCCTCTTCAACATCAGTACCCTCAAGCAGGTGTGGGTGAGCGCCGAGGTGTTCGAGCGCCAGGCCGCCCAGATCAAGGTCGGCGATCCGGTCACCATGACCCTGGACTATGCCCCGGGCCGCCGCTGGCAGGGTCGGGTGGACTACCTCTACCCGACGCTCGATGCCAGTACCCGCACCCTGCGGGTCCGCCTGCGCTTCGACAACCCGGACGAGTTCCTGAAACCCAACATGTTCGCCAAGGTGAGCATCGGCACCGGCAAGGGGGAACCCCGCCTGGTGGTGCCGAGCGAAGCGGTGATCCGCACCGGCAGCCAGGACCGGCTGGTGCTGGCGCTGGGAGATGGCAACTTCAAGTCGGTGGCCGTCACCCTGGGCCCCCAGTTTGGTGACAAGGTCGCCATCCAGGAGGGGGTCGAAGCCGGTGACAGCATCGTCAGCTCGGCCCAGTTCCTGCTCGACTCAGAATCGGCCATCGATTCGGACTTCCAGCGCATGACGGCGGTGCGTCCCATGCAGGTGTGGACCCAGGGCCAGGTGCAGAACATCGATCTCGCCGGGCGTACCCTCGGCATCTCTCACCAGCCCATTCCCGAGTGGCAGTGGCCCGCCATGGAGATGGACTTCACCGTGGCCGACGGCGTGGACATCAGCCAGCTGAAACCGGATCAGACCCTGCATCTGCAGGTGGAGCAGGAGGGGGACGAGTACCGCATCATCCAGATCCATGTGGAAGACAAACCGGCAGCAGACGAGCCGATGAAAGAGGCCAAGGGCGAGATGCCAGGCATGGAAGGCATGGATCACAGCCAGCACCAGATGGGGGATAAATCATGATCCCGGCCATGCTTCGCTGCATTGAGCACAAACCCAATCGGCTGCCAGCCCACCGAATGAGAGGAGCCCAGTCATGATCCCTGCCATCATTCGCTGGTCCGTCGGCAACCGCTTCCTGGTGCTGCTGCTGACCGTCATGCTCACCGCCTGGGGCCTCTGGTCGGTCAAGCAGACCCCGGTGGACGCCCTGCCGGATCTCTCCGACGTCCAGGTGATCATCAAGACCTCCTACCCGGGCCAGGCGCCCCAGGTGGTGGAGGATCAGGTGACCTACCCCCTCACCACCGCCATGCTGGCGGTGCCGGGGGCCACCACGGTGCGCGGCTACTCCTTCTTCGGCGACTCCTTCGTCTATGTGCTGTTTGACGACGACACCGACCTCTACTGGGCCCGCGCCCGGGTGCTGGAGTATCTGAGCCAGGTGGCCCCCAATCTGCCCGCCGGGGCCCAGCCCCAGCTCGGGCCGGACGCCACCGGGGTGGGCTGGGTCTACCAGTACGCCCTGGTGGACAAGAGCGGCAAGCACGATCTCAGCGAGCTCACGTCACTGCAGAACTGGTTTCTGAAATACGAGCTGCAGACGGTGAACGGCGTATCCGAAGTCGCCACTGTGGGCGGCATGGTGCGCCAGTACCAGGTGCGGGTCGATCCGGACAAGCTGCGGGCCTACGGCATTCCGCTCTCCCTCATCGAGACCGCCATCAAGCAGGGCAACCAGGAGACCGGCGCCTCCGTCATCGAGATGGCGGAAGCGGAGTACATGGTTCGTTCGAATGGCTACCTCAAGAGCGTCGAGGATCTGAAGCAGATCCCGCTCGGCACCAATGTGCGGGGCGCCCCCCTGCTGCTGGGTGACGTGGCCGACGTGGTGACCGGTCCCCAGAGCCGGCGCGGTATCGCCGAGCTCAACGGCGAAGGGGAAGTGGTGGGCGGCATCATCGTCATGCGTTTTGGCGAGAATGCCCAGCACACCATCGACGGGGTCAAGGCACGGCTGGCCGAGCTCAAATCCAGCCTGCCCGACGGGGTGGAGATCGTCACCGTGTACGATCGATCCGACCTTATCCAGCGCGCCATCGACAACCTCTCCGCCAAGCTGGTGGAGGAGTTCGCCGTGGTGGTGCTGGTGTGTCTCGCCTTCCTGTTCCACCTGCGCTCGTCGCTGGTGGTGGTCATCACCCTCCCTATCGCGATTTTGACCGCCTTTATCGTGATGCACCTGCAGGGGATCAACGCCAACATCATGTCGCTGGGGGGCATCGCCATCGCCATCGGCGCCATGGTGGACGGCGCCATCGTGATGATAGAGAACGTCCACAAGCACATGGAGCGGGAGGCGCTCACCGACAAGAACCGCTGGCGGATCATCACGGAGGCGAGCATCGAGGTGGGGCCGGCGATTTTCTTCTCCCTGCTCATCATCACCATGAGCTTCCTGCCGGTGTTTGCCCTGGAGGCGCAGGAGGGACGGATGTTCCACCCGCTGGCCTACACCAAGACCTACGCCATGGCCGCCGCCGCCGCGCTCGCCATCACGCTGGTGCCGGTCATCATGGGCTATTTTATCCGCGGCAAGGTATTGCCCGAGCAGGCCAACCCCCTCAACCGTGGCTTGAGCCAGGCCTATGTGCCCCTGCTCAATGCCGTGCTGGCCCGCCCCAAGACCACCCTCGCCGCCGCCCTGGTGGTCACGGTCGCGGGTTTCTGGCCGCTCCAGCACCTGGGCTCCGAGTTCATACCGCCGCTCGATGAGGGGGACATCATGTACATGCCCACCACGGCGACCAACATCTCGGTGGGCAAGGCGCGGGAGATTTTGCAGCAGACCGACAAACTCATCCGCACCGTGCCCGAGGTACAGAACGTGTTCGGCAAGGCGGGGCGCGCCGACTCGGCCACCGACCCGGCGGATCTGGTGATGATGGAGACCAGCATCCAGCTCAAGCCCCGCGATCAGTGGCGTCCCGGCATGACCCCGGAGAAGCTGAAAGAAGAGCTCGACTCCCTCATCCGCTTCCCCGGCCTCACCAACGCCTGGGTGCCCCCCATCAAGACCCGTATCGACATGCTGGCCACCGGCATCAAGACCCCGGTGGGGATCAAGATCGCCGGCCCCGACCTCAAGGTGGTCCAGCAGATTGGCCAGCAACTCGAGCAAATTGTCGGCAAGGTGGAAGGCGCTGCCTCCGTCTACGCCGAGCGGGTGGCGGGCGGTCGCTACGTCAAGGTGGATATCGATCGGCTCAAGGCGGCCCGCTACGGCCTCAACATCGCCGACGTGCAGGCGGTGCTCGCCACCGCGGTGGGCGGCATGGACGTGGGGCAGACCATTGAGGGGCGCGAACGTTACCCCATCAACCTGCGCTATCCCCAGAGCTATCGCGATTCGGTGGCCAGCCTCGAACTGCTGCCCCTGGTCACCCCCAAGGGTGAGCGGATCGCCCTGGCGGACGTGGCCCGGGTCTACATCAGCGACGAGGCGCCCATGCTGCGCAGCGAAAACGCACGCCTCAACGGCTGGGTCTACGTGGACATCCGTGGCCGCGACATCGGCTCCTTTGTGGCAGAGGCCAAGGCCGAGGTGGACAAGCAGCTGGTGCTGCCACCGGGTTACGCCCTCACCTGGTCAGGTCAGTACGAATACATGGAGCGGGCCATGGAGCGCCTCACCTACGTGGTGCCCCTGACCCTCGCCATTATCGTGCTGCTGCTCTATCTCGCGTTTCACCGCTTCCAGGAGGTACTGCTCATCCTCACCACACTGCCGCTGGCGGTGGTCGGGGGGATCTGGGCCGTCTGGCTGCTCGACTTCAACCTCTCGGTGGGCGTCGGCGTCGGCTTTATCGCCCTGGCCGGGGTGGCCGTGGAGACGGGGGTGCTGATGCTGGTCTACCTCAATCACGCCTGGGACGATCTGGTGGCCAGCGGCAAACCGGACAAGGCCGGCCTGCACCAGGCGGTCATTCACGGCGCCGCCCTGCGCCTGCGCCCCAAGATGATGACGGTGGTCACCATCATCGCCGGCCTTCTGCCCATCATGTGGAGCCATGGTACCGGCTCCGAGGTGATGCAGCGCATCGCCGCCCCCATGATAGGCGGCATGGTGACGGCGCTGGTGCTGACCCTGCTGGTGCTGCCCGCCGCCTACTACCTGTGGCGCAGCCGCACCCTGAAAACCCTTGAACACACGACGTCGCAGACGGATACCCCGGCTGCGCCCTGATCAACCGGACAACACAAACAAGGAAACCATCATGAACTACAAGACGCTGACGCTGACCCTGCTATTGGGCCTCGCCACCCACACCGGCCTGCAGGCCGAGGAGATGATGAACCACGAAGGACACGACATGAGCCAGATGGGGGAGATGGGCCAGATGGAGGGCATGCAGGAGAGGGTGATGACCAAGGGGATCATCAGCCGCATCGACACGCAAAACGGCAAGGTAGGCATCAAGCACGAGGCCATCGAGAACCTCAAGATGCCCCCCATGACCATGGTCTTCCAGGTGGCCGACCCCACCCTGCTGGAAGGGTTCAAGGTCGGGGACTCGGTGAGCTTCCACGCCGAAAGTCCGGCTGGAAAGCTCACGGTGACGAAGCTGCAGAAGCAGTAACCACTCACAAGGGCAGTAAAAAAACGGCGGGTTGAACCCGCCGTTTTGTTGTCTGCTTGTCAGCGCCGGGCCGATCCTCAGCCTCGAATGTGGTCGATAAAGGCGTCGATCTGTTCGCGGGTGCAGGCGGGGTTCATAAAGACCGCCTTCTCGCCGGCGATGTAGGAATACTTGCCGCGCTCGTCGTATTCCGAGTGCGCCACCGCCTCCACCCAGTTGGTGTAGAGCCCCACCTTGCCGCGTCCCTTGAACAGGCTGCGGTGGTACTCGGTGTTGCGTGCCAGCCGCGCCTTGTAGGCCGCATCCGGGCTGCGCGCCAGCTCGAAGGCGAATTCGGCCTCCGGGTCCTGCACCCACTCGGGGTTGTAGATCTTGAAGCCGACACTGGGCCCCTGATTCTCCTGGGCCACCAGCTTGACGTTGCCGAGCTGGCTTAACCGGAAGCGGAAGTAGTTGGCGTTTTGCAGGCAGTGGGCCAGCACGGTGCGATACCCCTCCACCCCCAGGTAGTTGAGGGCCGCGTAGGCACCGAACAGGCCGCTCGCCCCGCGGGAGCACTCGATGGTGGATTGCAGGTGGGTGTGGCCCTGGATGTCGCGTTCGAAGTAGGAGAAGTTCTCCGGATCGTTCTCCATCGCCTTGAGATCGCTCTGCTCTTTTATCATCACCAGGCTGGAGGTGTAGGGCACATAGCCCCACTTCTGGAAGTCCACGGTGAAGGAGTCGGCGTATCTGAGCTCGGCGAAGCGGCTCACGTTGCGCTCGATCCCCGCCAGGGTGGCGGCGTTGATGGCGAGGGGGTTGGCGGCAAAGTCGTAATCCAGAAAGAAGATCATCGACCAGCCGATGGCGGCGTCCACGTGGATGTGGGGTTTGACCGCTACCTCGAAGCGCTCGCAGAGGCGATCCCGCAGGTCCACCACGGGTTTGACCTGATCCACCCCAAAGGTGTCGGTGGTGCCCATGGTGAGCATGATGGTGGGCACCACGTGCTTCAAGGCAAAACAGGCGGTCAGGGTGCGCTCGAGATCCGCGAGATCGATGTCGTTGTTCTCCCCGACCTGGATGCGGATGGTCTTGTTCTCGATGTCCACCCCGAGCAGGGAGAGGTTGGTGATATTGGAGTAGTGACCGCCCTGGGAGTTGATGATGCGGTAGTCCTGATAGTGGCCGAGCCCCTTGTGCTTGGCTTCCGGCAGGCTCTTGCGGATGCCGAGCAGGTAGCCGTAGAGGTTACAAAACGTCCCCCCCTGGGTGAAGATGCCGGTGGCGCGGGCCGGGTCGTAACCCGCCAGCAGCGCTATCTGGCGCACCACCTTCTTCTCCAGCTCCTCGGCCACCCCGGCGTATTCGGAGTAGACCAGGTTGGGGTTGGCGAGAATGCCCATCTGGGCGCCATAGATGGCGGGATCCGCCGACATGGTGATGACGTTCTCGACGCTGGAGGGGTTTTCCCAATCCTTTGACAAGGCGCCGGCAAACAGCAGCTCCGCCATGGGCTCCCCCGGCGTGCGCATGGTGGCTGGCACCGGCATGGTTTCGCAGAGATCGGCCAGGCGGGCGCGACCATCGGGCCAGGCATTGAGCCGCGCATCCGGCGCCAGTCCACGGGCGCGAAACTCGTTGAGGGTGGCAAAGCCGGGCTCGCGAAACACCGGCCAGAGGTCGGGGTTGCGTGAGAAAAAGTGGGCTTTGACGGTGGCAAAACGACGGGCGAATTCGGGGGAGACGGCGTTGACGCCCTCATCTTTCAGATAGACCAAGTGATTCATTTTTATACCATTGATACTGCTGAGGTGCGGTTTTTATACTCCAGTGACACCTCTATCAACAGAGACAATAACTAATGATCTGCCCTACTTTTTGTCATGTTGGCGCCCTGACGGGCACCGCGCCCCCTCTTCCCTCTTTTCCCCTGTTCATCTTGTGATCCTGGTCATGGGCAAGGTCAGCGCAGGGCGGTCAGCAGCCATGCCGAAAACCCTTCCAGCTCGGGGTTGGCCGAAAACGTCGCCCGCCACTGACGCAGCAACTCGTCGATGGCCTCGGGACGATAGGCCACCCCGGGCAGGCGTGCGGCCAGGTCATCCAGGGGCGCAGGGTCCAGGGTGTCACTGAAGATCTGTGCCCGCCCTATCACCCCCTTCTCCACATCGAAATGCAGCTCGACCCCGCCCCAGGGGAAGCGCTCCTCCAGCAGGTGACTGAAGGCGGGAGCATGGCCGAAGTTCCACTCCCAGCTGCGTTGGCGGGCAAAGATCTCGGCAAAGCCGGGCAGGTCGGGCATCCGCTCGGGGGAGATATGCTCGGGCTGCACCACCTCACCGTGATGGGCAAAGAAGGCGTCGCACAGGGCCTGCACCACCTGCTCATGACCCAGGCCAGGCAACAGCTCGCCAAGGTTCGCCACCCTGCTTCTCACCGAGCTGATACCCTTGGCCGCCAGCTTCTTGGGGTCGGGATTGAGGTAGTGGGCGAGGCGACCAAGATCGGCGTCCAGCAGCAGGGTACCGTGGTGAAAGCCGCGATCATGGGTCTCCCGGTAGGCCGAACCCGACACCTTGCGATCCCCTTCCGGGGTCGCCACCAGCAGGTCGTTGCGCCCGGAGGCAAAAGCACTCACGCCTAGTCTGGCGAGGGCATCAATGACGATGGTGGTGGAGACGCTCTTGTCATAACCGGGCTTGCCCGCCATGAAGGTGAAACAGCTGTTGCCAAGGTCGTGGAACACGGCGCCACCCCCGCTGCTGCGCCGGGCCAGGGTCACCCCGTCCTCTTCCATGCGGCGGGTGTTGCACTCCTTCCAGGGGTTCTGGGCCCGGCCTATCACCACCGTATTGTCGTTGCGCCACAGGAACAGCACCCGCTGGGCCGGGTCCATCTGGCGAAAGATGCACTCCTCCACCGCGAGGTTGAACAGGGGATCGTGGGAGTCGGAGAGCAGCAGGCGCAAGGAAGACATGACAGGACCTTCTCGGAAAACAGGAAACGGATGACTACCATACCACCCTGAACGGAGGAAGGCGTCCCCCGACCGCCACAGGTCGACACCCGATAGGGGCAAGAGCATCAACTTCTGATACGACAGGAGAAGACAAGAGGGAATTGCCGAAAACACGCAGTTTATCATTAACAGGCGAGAAGAGAGGCGGCAGCCTCCCCTCCTGGAATGACACCTTATGCCCTTGTCACCGGGTCGGTGACGGGTTAACAAGGTTTCAAAACGAGCCGTGACGCCCATTGGCGTGATGAATGATACAAAAATGACTTTTACTGCCTCCCGCGCCCCATCTTATTGGGGCTTGCTCCCCTTGCGAATAACAGGAAATTGTTTGACTCTAGCCAGAAGAGCACCTCCCGAGAGAACAGCGGTATGACGGAGTCCGATGCATCTCGCCAGCCTGTACGCTGGCTTCTGCCCTTCTGGGTGATGATTGCCACCCTGACCACGGCTCCCCTCAGGGCGGATGAGCGCGTCATCCTGCAACTTCCCTGGCAGCACCAGTTCCAGTTTGCCGGTTACTACGCCGCCATCGCCAAGGGGTTCTACCGGGAGGCCGGCCTGCAAGTCACCCTGCGGGAGGCGGGGCCGGGCACCGACGTCATCAATGAAGTCACCACGGGTCGCGCCCAGTTCGGCATCCGCGGCAGCGATCTGCTGCTGGCCCGGGCAGCAGGTCGCCCTGTGGTGGTGCTCGCCGCCATGTTGCAGCACTCCCCCCTGATGCTCATTACCCTGGAGCGGCCGGATATCCAGACCCCGGGCGATCTGGCCAACAAGCGGCTGATGCTCGAACCCGGCTCCAACGAGCTGCTCACCTACCTGCATCGCTACACCCGCAGCCGGCAGTGGGATACCCTGCCCTACGAGAGGGGGGTACAGGCACTGCTGAGGGGCCAGGCGGACGCCATCAGCGCCTACAGCACAACCGAGCCCTTCACCCTGCAGCAACAGGGCATTCCCTACCGGGTGTTCAGTCCCCGCGACATCGGGTACGACTTCTACGGAGACAACCTCTTCACCTCGGAGAGTGAGGTCATCAACCAGCAGGAACGGGTCCAGCGCTTCTTGCAGGCCAGCCTCAAGGGGTGGCGCTATGCCATGGATCATCCCGAGGAGATGATCAACCTGATCCTGGAGCACTACCCCAGCGGGGCCGGGCGCGAGGCGCTCGCCTTCGAGGCCCGTGAAACCCGGGCCCTGATGCAGCCCGACATCATCGAGCCCGGCTACATGCAGCAGGATCGCTGGCAGCAGATCGCCCGCACCTACGAGGAGGCCGGGATGATCAAGGCGGTGCCCAACCTCACCCCCTTCCTCTACAACAGTACCCAGGCGAGCCTTCGCCAGCAGCGCCAACTGCTCGACAGGAGCGTGGCCATCGCCATGCTGATCTCTTTCTCCCTGCTGGCCCTGCTCGGCGTCTTCCTGCACCTCTATCTGCGTCTGCGGGAAGAGGCCAGTGACCGACAGCGGCTCACCCGGGAACTGGCCCAGCGCGAGCAGCACTACCGTTTCGTGGCGGAGAACAGCGGCGACGTGATCTGGACCATGGACACCGGCAGCCTGCGTTTTCGTTACATCAGCCCCGCCATCGCGTCCCTGAGCGGCTATGAGCCCGCCGAACTCTTTGCCCTCTCCCTGCGCCAGCTGCTCCCCGATGAGTCCTGGAAACAGCTTCGCGACGGCATCACCGCCTCCCTCGAGGCCTGGCAACGGGGGGATCATGGGCAGACCCGGTGCGTCATCCACTCCCAGCTGCGCCACAAGCAGGGTCATCTGGTGGCCATCGAGACGGTCACTACCTTGCATGGCAGCGCCAGCACAAGACCGGACGCCATTTTGGGGGTGACCCGGGATGTCACCGAACGTTCGGCCCGGGAGGAGATGATGCGCCGCCTCGCCTTCTATGACCCCCTCACCGGCCTGGCCAACCGCCGCCTGCTGCAACAGCGGCTCAAGGAGACCCTGGAGCAGGCTCCCCAGCAGCCCCTGGCCCTGGTCTTCATCGATCTCGACCACTTCAAACCCATCAATGACACCTTCGGCCACGAAACCGGCGACCTGCTGCTCAAGCTGGTGGCCGAGCGCATGGGGGAGTGCGTCAGGGAAGAAGATCTGGTGGCACGCCTTGGGGGGGACGAATTCGTCATCATGCTGCCCGATACGGATGCCTCGGCCCTCGCGGTCGCCGACAAGCTGCACCACTGCCTGCATCACCCCTTCCAGCTTGAGCAGCAGGCGCTGCGCATCTCCGGCAGCATAGGGGTCGCCCTCTATCCGGATCACGGCACCGACCCCAAGACCCTGATGCACCACGCCGATCAGGCCATGTATCAGGCCAAGCACCATGGCCGGGGCAGGGTCTGCCTGTTTTCCACCGGGCAGGATCCCCTCCCCGGCACCCTGCAATGGCAGCCCGCCCACGCATGCGGCCACCCCCGCATCGATGCGGACCACCGCCAGCTCTACCTGCTGGCCAACCGCTTGCTCGAGCACATGCAGGATCCCGGCATCCATCCGGATGCCTTGCTGGCAGACATGGCGCAGATATTCGAGATGGCGCGCCAGCACTTCCTCCTCGAAGAGCAGATCCTCGCGCAATATGGCTATGAGGAGCTGGCGGCCCATCGCCAGGAGCACCAGCATCTGCTGAAAAAAGCCGGTCAGCTGATGGCGGCCGCACAGGCGGGCCCCCTTGGCAACGACGCCCTGCTCAACTTCATCATCCAGGAGCTGGTCGTGGGCCACATGAGCCAGGCGGATCGCCGTTATTTCCCCCTGATGAAAACCTGCGATACCCGCGAGGCGGTGTGATGCCAGAAAACAGGGGGCACGTGCCCCCTGTGTTTACCTCTGACTTCGGCGAACGAGCAGGCTGTAGTAGAGCAGCGGGATCACCATCAGGGTGAGCAAGGTGGAGACCAGGATCCCGAAAATCAGGCTGATGGCCAGCCCGTTGAAGATGGGGTCATCCAGGATGAAAAGCGCCCCTATCATGGCCGCCAGCGCCGTCAGCATGATGGGTTTGGCTCGCACCTGCGCCGCCTCGATCACCGCCTGCTCGAACGCCATGCCACTCGCCCGCTGCTGCTCGATGAAATCCACCAGCAGGATGCTGTTGCGCACGATGATCCCGGCCAGGGCGATCATCCCGATCATCGAGGTGGCGGTGAACTGGGCCCCCAGCAGGGCGTGACCCGGCATCACCCCGATGAGGGTGAGCGGAATGGGGGCCATGATGATGAGCGGCACCAGATAGGAGCGGAACTGGGCCACCACCAGCAGGTAGATGAGGATCATCCCCACCCCGTAGGCCAGCCCCATGTCGCGGAAGGTCTCGTAGGTTATCTTCCACTCCCCGTCCCACAACAGCGCCACCTCCCCCAGCTTGTCGGGCTGATGTACGTAATACTGTGGCAGCGAGATGTCGGCACCGGCGGCAAACATGCCGTAGAGCGGGCTGTCGGTATGGCCGCCCATGTCAGCCACCACCATCACCATGGGCTGCATGTTCTTGTGCATGAGGTAGCTGGGGGCCACCTCGTCACGACGGCTCACCAGCTCGGAGACCCGCACCAGCTGGCCGCTCTGGCTGCGCACCTTGAGAGCCAGGATGCCGGTCAGATCCCGCTTGTCACCGGGGGCGAGCTCGATGCGGATCGGCACCGGATACTTGGCGCCTTGCCCTTGCAGCCAGCTGGCATCCTGATAACCCACGCCCCCGTTGAGGGTCGCCACCAGATCCCCGAGAACGACCCCGAGCAGGGCCGCCTGGGCGCGATCCACCACCAGCCGCCACTTGGGCTGGGGGTCGGCCAGATAGATGTCCACGTCCACCAGATCCGCCGTGGCCACAAAGCGGGCCTCTACGACGCGGGCAGCGGCTTCACGGGCGGCCTGCGTCGGGCCATACACTTCCGCGACAATGGGCGACCAGACAGGCGGTCCCGGGGGCACCTCCACCACCTTGAGGTTGCCCCCTGCCGCACTGGCGATGGCCTGCAAGGGCGCACGCACCGACCGGGCAATCTCGTGACTGCTGCGATCCCGTTCATGCTTGTCCACCAGATTGACCTGGATGTCCCCCACGTTGGCGCCGCTGCGGATGAAGTAGTGGCGCACCAGCCCGTTGAAGTTGATGGGGGCGGCGGTGCCGGCGTAGATCTGGTAATCCTTCACCTCGGGCACCCTGGCGAGCTCCCGACCCACCGCCAGCAGGGTGCGCTCGGTCTGCTCCAGGGTCGCCCCCTCCGGCATGTCGAGCACCAGCTGGAATTCCGACTTGTTGTCAAAGGGGAGCATCTTGAGCACCACCCACTGCACCACGGGCATGGCGGCCGCCCCCGCCACCAGCAGCAGAATGACCAGCCAAAGCTTGTGTCTCGCTCTTTTGGCACCCGTCCCCATCAGAAAGGGGGTCATCAGCCGGTGAAAGAGCCCGGCCTTGGCCTCCCCGTGGGCGACATGCCCCTCGCGCTTGAGCAGGTGATTGGCCAACCAGGGGGAGAAGATGAAGGCCACCAGCAGGGAGATAAGCATCCCCATGCTGGCATTGATGGGGATGGGGCTCATGTAGGGGCCCATCAGGCCGCTGACGAAGGCCATGGGCAGCAGGGCCGCGATGACGGTCAGGGTCGCCAGAATGGTCGGCCCCCCCACCTCGTCCACCGCGCCCGGAATGAGA
Organism: Aeromonas sp. QDB30; assembly: GCF_027707645.1. Classification (NCBI taxonomy): domain Bacteria; kingdom Pseudomonadati; phylum Pseudomonadota; class Gammaproteobacteria; order Aeromonadales; family Aeromonadaceae; genus Aeromonas; species Aeromonas sp. QDB30. The sequence goes on from NZ_JAPCIY010000039.1 coordinate 13,808, forward strand.
TCCTTGAGGGACCCCTTGCCCAAACCGCGATGACGGTGGATGTTCTCCACCACGACGATGGCGTCATCCACCAGGATGCCGATGGAGAAGATAAGGGCAAAGAGGGACACCCGGTTGAGGGTAAAGCCCCAAGCCCAGCTGGCAAAGAGGGTCAGCGCCAGGGTGATGACGATGGCAACCCCCACCACCAGCGCCTCGCGCCAACCCATGCTCACCAGCACCAGCAGCACCACCGCCGTGGTGGCAAAAATGAGCTTGCCGATGAGGGTGTTGGATTTGGTCTCGGCGGTGACGCCGTAGTCACGGGTCACCGTCACCTCGACGCCAGCCGGGATGAGTCGATTCTTGAGGCTCTCGACCCGTTCTTCCACCCGCTTGGCCACCTCGACCGCGTTCTGGCCGGGCTGCTTGCCGATGGCCAGGGTCACCGCCGGATAACTGCGATCCCCCTGCCCCATCCAGCTGCGCTGCACCGGGGTCTCCTGACCCAGCGAGACCCTGGCCACATCCCCCAGATAGACCGGCTTGCCGTCGTGCAGCCCCACCACCAGTTCTCGAGCCTCCTGCTCGCTTTGCAGGAACTGCCCCACCTGCACCTTGATCTCCCGGTTATCTTGCTCGATAGCCTGTGTCGTGCCCACCTGATTGGCGGCCGCAAGTCGCTGGCTCAGCTCGCCCCAGCTGATGCCATGGGCGCTGAGGGCCGCCGGATCCGGCATCACCCGCAGCACGGCGCTCTGGCTGCCCAGCGTGTAGATATCGCGGGTACCGGGAATGCGCTTGAGTTCGGTCTCCAGCTCATGGGCAACCCGGGTCAGATCAAAGGCCCCCAGCTGCTTGCTCCCCTCTTTGCTCCATAAGGTCAGACTGACGATGGGCACATCATCGATCCCCCGGGGTTTTACCAGTGGCTGACCGACTCCGATCCCCTGTGGCAACCAGTCGCGGTTGGAGTCGAGCTGGTTGTTGAGATCCACGATGGCCTGCTCCCGGCTCACGCCTACCTTGAACACCACCACCAGCAGGGCACCATCGGGTTGGGAGAAGGAGTAGAGGGTATCTATCCCCTTTATCTGGGAGACCACCTGCTCGGCAGGGGTGGTGACGAGGGACTCCACCTCTGCCGGGCTGGCCCCCGGGAAGGGAATGTAGACGTCGGCGAAGGTGACATCGATCTGGGGCTCCTCCTCCTTGGGAGTCACCAGCACGGCAAAGAGGCCGAGCAAGAGCCCCACCAGCGCCAGCAGCGGGGTGATGGCCGAGCCCTGAAACAGGGCCGCCAGCCGACCCGCCGGCCCCAGGCGGCCATGGTTGTCGTTCAGATCGCTACTCATGGGGCACCTCCTGTTGACGGCTCCAGGCATCGGGGGCCAGGGTGTCACCGCCCTTGAGACCCGCCAGGACCTCGCACAGCCCAGCCTCGCAGTGGCCGACTCGCACCGGGGTCAGGGCCCATCCCTCCCCCTCTTTGAGGTAAACGCCGTTGAACTCCCCCTGCCGCAGCAGGGCGGGCTCCGGCACTTGCAACACCTGACGCTCACCCTGTTTGAGCTGCACCTTGAGCCACATACCGGGCAGCACCCCTGCCGTGTTCGGCGGCAGATCGAGGCGCAGCCGGAAACTGTGGCTCTGGCTGTCGGCGTAGTTGAAGCGGGTCAGCTTGACGGGAGTCACGGCCTTGCCACCGGGCAGCAGCACCTGCACATCCGACGGCTGGCCGGCGAGAGCCAGCGCGGACTGGGGCAGCTCCAGCTCCACCCTCAGCTCGCCAAGGGAGAAACCGGATAGCAGCGGCGTACCGGGGGCCACCGTCTCCCCCAGCTCCACCAGCCGCCTGGTCACCACCCCGGCGTAGGGGGCGAGGATACGGGTATAGCCGTAGGCTTCCCGGGCCTGGATGAGGGCGGCCTCGGCGGCATTGACCTCGGCGCGGGCGGCCCGATCCGTTGCCTGGGCGTTGTCGAGCTGGGCCCGGGTGATCACCCCCTTGGCGATGAGGGCCTGATAACGGGTGAGCTGGCGCTCGGCCTCCACCTGCTGGGCCTGGGCCCTGGCCACTCGCGCCTCGGCGCCGGTCACGGCGGCAGACTGCTCCTTGCCGCTTATCTCGAGCAGGGGCTGCCCGGCCTGTACCTCGTCATTCACATCCACCAGCATGCGGGAGACGCGGCCACTGGTCTGGGCCGCGACCGTCCCCTGATGAATGGCGCTCACGGTACCGCTCAGGGTGAGCCAGTCGGTGACGCGCTGCGGGGTCAGCGTCAGCGACCCCTTGGCCTCCTCGGCCGCCACCAGGGTGGATGTCATGACCAGCAGGGTGGTCACCAGCAACCGGATTGTGTTCATCATGATTCTCCTTCCCTGGCTCATGGGCACCTTGAAAACTCAGGCAATACGGTGCTGGCGAGCCTTCTCCAGCACCCTGTTCCAGACCTTGTCCACCAGCAGGATCCCGGCCGCCATGGCCCCGATGAACAACAATATCATGGGCTGTCCGCTGGAAATGAGACTCAAGGCAGGCCCTGGACAGATGCCGACCAGGCCCCAACCGATCCCGAACAGTGCGGCCCCGCCAATCAGGCGGCGATCCAGCACGGGAGCGGGAACCCGGACCATAGGTTCCCCCAGCAGGCTCAGACGACGGGGCTTCACCAGCAGGAAGTAGCCCGGCATGAAGACAGCCAGGGCCCCCCCCATCACGAAGGCCAGACTGGGATCCCAGGCACCGGCCAGATCGAGAAACCCGGTGACCCGCGCCGGATCCATCATCCCGGAGAGGGCCATCCCCAGCCCGAACAACAGACCCGCAAACAGACTCGTCAGCAATTTCATGGCAATCAACCCGTCAAAACATGTGGTGAGTAAAGAACACGGTCGCCACGCCCATCCCCATAAAGGTGAGCGTCGCCACCACGGAGCGCGTCGACAGCCGCCCCATACCGCAGATGCCGTGACCGCTGGTGCAGCCATTGCCAAGACGGGTGCCGATGCCCACCAGCAGGCCGGCCAGCAGCACCACGGGCCAGCCGGGCAAGGCATCAAAGGCGGGCATGGTGGCCCAACCCAGGGTCAGCGCCAGCCAGGCCCCCAGTCCCAATCCCAGCAGAAACAGCACCCGCCAGGGCGTCTTGTACTGCATTGCACCGGCCAGAATGCCGCTGATCCCGGCCACCCGGCCGTTGAACAACATCAGGATCAGGGCCGAGAGCCCCGCCAGCATGCCGCCCCCCAACGAGAGCAGCCATTGGCTTTCCATCATCGAATTTCCTCATCTGAGTGACAAAAATGGGTTTGCAGCGCCGCCAGCACATCGGCCGCCGCCTCGCTCACCAGGGAGTAGTAGATCTGCTGGGAGACTTTGCGCGAACGGATAAGGCCGTAGCGCTTCAATACCGACAGTTGCTGGGAGAAGGCCGACTGCCCGAGCTGGCTGTGGGCCAGCAGCTCCCCGACCCCCTTCTCCCCTTCCACCAGCTGGCAGAGCACCATCAGGCGTTCGGGATGAGCCAGCGCCTTGAGCAGGCCGGCGGCGGCTGTCGCATGTCGGTTCATCTCGTCGAAGTGGCTCATAAGATTAAATTAGCAATTGCTGATATTTGTTCTATTGTATAAAACATCCCTAAATTAGCAATCTCTAAACAAAAAAGGAGACGAGAAATGACCGTCGATAACGGAGTCAGAGTGGTCGCAGGTGGCATGTTGCTGCTGTCGCTGCTGCTCACGGCCTGGGTCCACCCGGGCTTTGTCTGGTTGAGCGTCTTTGTCGGGGTCAACCTGATCCAGAGCGCGTTCACCGGGTTCTGTCCCGCCGCCGCCGTGCTCAGGCGAATGGGGCTCAAATAGGCAGGCGGACATATTGGCTCACAGGAGCCGTGTAATAGAGCGGAGGCTCATTATGGCAACCATCATCATCATCGGGGCAGGGTTGGGGGGCATGTCGGCCGCCTACGAGCTCAAGGCCGAACTCGGCAAGCAGCACGACGTCATCCTGGTGAACGACAAACCCGACTTTGAATTCAACCCTTCGAACCCGTGGATTGCGGTCCGGTGGCGAGAGCGCAAGGATATCTCCCTCCCCATAGAGCCTCATGTGAAGAAGAAGGGGATCCGCTTCATCCACGCCGCCCTGACCGGGTTGCAACCCCTCGAACAGCAGATCCGCCTCTCCGATGGCCAGCACCTGCACTACGACTTTCTGGTGCTCTGCACCGGCCCCGCACTCGCCTTTGAAGAGGTGCAGGGAGCGGGCCCGACGGCGGGCGGCACCGCCAGCGTCTGCACCCTCTCCCACGCAGAGGAGTGCCTGCACAGTGTCAACGGGCTGCTCGACGAACCGGGTCCGGTGATCGTCGGTGCCATGCCCGGCGCCTCCTGCTTCGGCCCGGCCTCCGAATACGCCTTCATCCTCGATCGCCACCTGCGCGACAAGAAGGTGAGAAAGGACGTGCCCATGACCTTCGTCACCAGCGAACCCTACATCGGTCACCTCGGCCTCAACGGCGTGGGGGATTCCAAGGGCATGCTGGAGAGCGAGCTGCGCATGCGCGACATGCAATGGATCTGCAATGCCCGCACCGTGGCGGCCAGGGATGGGGTGATGACGGTGGAGGAGCTGGATGAAGATGGCAACGTCAAGCGCACCCACAGCCTCCCCTACAAGCATGCCATGATGCTGCCCGCCTTCGCCGGCATCAGCCCCCTGCGGGGCCTCGAGGGGCTGGTCAATCCCCGCGGGTTCGTCATCGTCGACGAACACCAGCGCAACCCTGTCTTCCCGCAGATTTACGCCGCCGGGGTCTGCATCGCCATCCCGCCCCAGCACAAGACGCCGGTCCCGACCGGGGTGCCCAAGACCGGCTACATGATCGAGGCCATGGTGCGCACCTTAAGCCACAACATCAAGGCGGAGCTGGACGGCCAGCCCCCGGTCACCCGGGCGGTGTGGAATGCCATCTGTCTGGCGGACATGGGGGACACAGGGGCCGCCTTCGTGGCCATGCCGCAGATCCCGCCGCGCAACGTCGCCTGGTTCAAGAAAGGGAAGTGGGTCCACCTGGCCAAGATAGCGTTCGAGAAGTATTTCCTGCACAAGATGCAAGTGGGCGACACCGAACCCATCTATGAAAAACTGATGCTCAAATACCTGGGCATCGACAAGACCCGGTAACCCCCCAAGGGCCCGCCGGTGAAGGGAATAGCGCTCCCTTTACCGGCGCTTTCATCTCTTTTTTATTATGTTTCAATATGTTGCTATCAAGGGCTCGGGGTTTACCCAGGCCGCCGTATCGGCTACCATGTCGCCTCTTTATCACTAGCGGAGACCATCGGTGGGCAACTCATCAAGTGACAGACGCACGCCGACCCTCGTCGTCGGCACCCTGGTCGCGAGCTAGCCGCAGGTTTTTCTCTGCCGCGACTCGCCACCCTGCGAGAAGTGGATCCCTCTTTTCCCCGCTTTTCACACTTGACGTCAGGTGACGCGGACTCATCCCACGACACCTTGCCTGCATAGTTTCTGCTTCCCAAAAGGAGGCTGCTATGCGCTTGATTTCAAACAACCCTGTCGCTGACAAATCCCCTTCCCTGCTGAGCAGACTGGGACGGGGCCTGCGACCACTCTGGCAACGTGGCAGACGGCGTCAGCACCTCTATCGGCTGCACATCCGCTGCGAAGACAGAGCCGACATGGAGCAGGTGCTGGCGGCGGTGAGCCACACCCTGCAACCGGCCGGACTCAGTCCCCTGCAGTCCATGCAGCCCGGGCGCGGTGAAGGCCGCGTGCTGGTGCTGAGCCTCTACTGCACGCCGCCCCAGCGCCGCTATCTGGTGCAGTTCATCCACCAGGTCGGGGCTGTCCACCCGGTACGCTGGGAACTGCGCCCCCGCGCCGGGGACGACGCCACCACCAGCCATTGACCCTCGAACGAGGCGAGGTCCTTCCCGGGCAACCGTGAAGGGCCTCTTCCCTGTTCTGCGCCATCCCGCCCCGTCAGGAAGCGGGTCGCGCCCTTGCATTCACCACGATGTCGACCTTGCCCCCCGTCTCTCACACAACCCGGGGGAGCAGGCTGGTCGGCATCCCCAGGAGGAGACCCTTCATGAGAATGTGGCAACAACTCGATTTTCTCGCCCTGCTCGACACCCTGGCCAGCCTGCTGCTCGCCTTCGTGCTGGGCAGCCTGGTCGGCCTCGAGCGCCAGTACCGCCAGCGCACCGCCGGTCTTCGCACCAACGTGCTGGTCGCCGTGGGGGCGGCCCTGTTCGTCAACCTGGCCCAGCGCATCTATGACCTGCATGGCGGCAGTTACGGGGTCGTCCACGTGGTGGCCTACATCGTCTCCGGCATCGGTTTTCTCGGCGCTGGTGTCATCATGCGGGAATCCGGCAACATCCGGGGCATCAACACAGCGGCCACCCTGTGGGGCGTGGCCGCTGTCGGGGCCGCCTGCGGCGCCGGGTTCGCCCTGGAGGCCATCCTCGGCGCCCTCTTCGTGCTGGCCGCCAACACCCTGCTGCGCCCCCTGGTCAACCAGATAAACCGTGACCCGGTGGACAACATGGACACCGAAGTGACCTATCACGTGACCGCTCTCATCGGCCGCGCTCACCAGAAGGAGGTGCTGCCCTGGCTCGAGCAGATGCTGGAGCAGGCCCACTACCCCCTGAGCGAACTCGACATCACCCCCTTCGGCGATCAGGATCTCGAGATCTCGGCGGCGCTGCTCGCCACCGCCATCGATGGCACCAAGCTCGATGCCCTGATGAACACGCTCGGGGAGCACCCTCACATCAAGCAGATCTTCTGGCGGGCCAGCATCACCGATTGACGCCCTCATACCAGGCGCAGCACAAAAAGCCCCGCCGGATCCGGCGGGGCTTTTTCACAGGAAAGGGAAGCCGTGTGCCTAGCGGCGGCTGCGCCAGCGCACCCTGGGGTTGATGACCTGGGCGGTCTGGGCTGGGGGATTGCCCGCGATGAGTTGCTGCATCATCTCGGAGGCGGCCCGGGCCAGGGCCGGGCAATCCTGGGCCACGGAATCGATGCGCATGGGGATGCAGTCGAGCAGATCGTGATCGTCGAAGGTACACAGGCGCATGCCGGTCTCCATCAGTCCCGCCTCGTTGAGGTAGCGCAGCACCCCCTCCAGCAGGGTGAAAGAGGCGGTAAAAAGCCCCTTCGGCGGTGCCCCGAGTTCGTCCACCAGCTCAGACATCAGCTGATAACCCGAGCTCGGCTGGTAGTCACGGTGGCGGACCCGGTCTGAAGTGGCCTCCAGCCCGGCCCGGTGCAATCCGAGCTCGTAACCCGCCAGCCGGTGGCGGCTGGGGGAGAGATCCAGCAGACCGCCGAAGTAGTAGATCTCCTCCCCGCAATCCTCGGCCATATCCTGCACCAGCTCGGCGGTAGCCTTGCAGGCGTCCGAGATCACCATGGGCAGGCGCGACTCACCGATGTGGCGGTCGAGCTGCACCACCGGCAAGCGGTCGTGGATGCGGGCATAGATATCGTCACTGTGGCCGCTGGAGGCGACGATGAGGCCATCCACCTGGCGGCTGATGAGGTTGTCCACCACCCGCTGCTCCAGGGTGGGGTCATCCTCGGAGCAGGCGATGAGCAGCTGGATCCCCGCCTCCCGACAGCGGGCCTCCAGGGCACGGGCGATGCTGGCGAAGCCGAAGTTGGTGAGGTCGGGGATGACCAGCCCCCAGGTGTAGCTGCGCACCTCCCGCAGGGAGCGGGCGTGGATGCTCGGCTGATAGTGGCACTCGTCCGCCACCGCCTGGATCCGCTTGCGGGTATCGTCGGCGATGCGGTATTCCGCACTCTTGCCGTTGAGCACCAGACTGGCGGTGGCCTTGGAGACCCCCGCGAGCGTGGCTATCTGGGCAATCGTGATCCGTTTCTTCTTCTCCACCTGACCTCCCGGCACACTGAGACCGGGCTATTGTACTAGGCAGGTCGCCAGCGGCCAGTGATCGAGACAAATTTTGCTGCCATCATCACCGCAACGTGCGGAAAGTACTGGGTTTTCGCCGGGGAAGTAACGGGTCGACAAGCTCTGGCGCCCGCCATCGACGAAGCACTCCAGGCTGGAGCGGTCACACAAGACGGTGATCTTGCCCCCAAGCCAGGGGGCGCTTCGCTCCTCCCACTCCCCGCTCTGCCAGTTCTGGCGACGCAGGACAAGACGCCCCGGCTGCCACACCAGCTCGACCACGGCCCCGAACCCGATGCGCCCTTCACCGCACAGCGCCAGATCGAGCCAGGCCGAGTCGATGGCCAGGGCAGGCAGCTCGTCCGGCGCCCCCTCGAAGCGGGTCTGCTCCCCTTTCAGGGCGCCCAGCTCTGCCACCGGCCGCTGGCAGAGCCACTCATCCTGCCAGAACAGCTCCCGCGGGCAGCTCATCTGGTGGATCCAGCCGTGCTCGAGAGTGGGCTGGCTCATCTCGTTCTCCTCCGGCAAGCCCAGCCAGCCGAACAGCAGGCGCCGCCCCTGGCTATCCTGGGTAGTCTGGGGGGCATAGAACTCGAATCCCCGGTCCAGCTCGTGGAAGGACCCGTGGGCGAAATGCGTCCCGTCGAAGTCACCCGCCAGCCAGCCGCACTGGTAGAGGTTGCGATAATCCTCTCCCTGCGGGGCAATCCCCTGGGGGCAGCTGATCAGCACATGGCGATCTCCCAGGGGGAAGAGATCCGGACACTCCCACATGTAGCCAAACTCCCCGAGACCGCCGCGCCCGCTGCCAGCGATGGGGCCCACCAGCGTCCAGGCATCCAGGGTGTCACCGCGATAGAGCAGCACCTCACCCCGATCGTCCAGGGTGCGGGCCCCCAGCACCATCAGCCACTGCCGACCGTCGTGCCACACCTTGGGGTCGCGCACATGGCCGCTGTAGCCTGCGGGTAGATCCAGCACAGGGCCCAGCTTGGCAAAGCCCCCCGCACCGTCGGCGCGGGCCAGACACTGGTAGGCGGTGCGGCTGCCGTCCGGGTATTTGACGTTGCCGGTGTAGATAAGGGTCAGACGCCCCTGCTCATCGCTCACCGCCGAGCCCGAATAGCAGCCGTGGCTCTCATAGGCCTCGGTGGGCAGCAGCGCCACCGGCTCGTGCTGCCAGTGCAGCAGATCGGTGGAGGTGACATGCCCCCAGCCCTTGTTGCGGTGCTCGCAACCGAGCGGGTTCCACTGGTAGAAAAGATGGTAGCGCCCGTCGTGCTCGATAAAGCCGTTGGGATCGTTGAGCAGCCCCACCGGGGCTGCCAGATGCCAGCGGGGCCGATGGGGATCGGCCGCCGCCTTGAGCTGTCCGGCCAGCAGGGACCGGACAACCTGGTTCAGGAGATGGCTTTCCTTCATCACTCCACCTTGTACTTGAGCAGGTAGGAGGCGGCGAAAGCGGCGCCAAAGGCGATCACCAGACCGATGACGTAGTGGATGAGGCTCATGGGCTGGACGATGGCCATGCCCGGGATGCCGGTCAGGCCCACCGCCGTCATGCCGACCTTGGCCGCCACCACGTAGGCGCCGCCGCAGGCCCCGCCGAACAGGCCGGCCAGGAAGGGCTTGATGTAGCGCAGGTTGACCCCGAAGATCGCCGCCTCGGTGATGCCGAGCAGGCAGGACATGGCCGCCGGCACCGTGATGGCCTTGATCTTCATGTCCCGGGTCTTGAAGTAGACCGCGAGGCAAGCCCCGCCCTGGGCCACGTTGGCCATGGCCCAGATGGGCAGCAGGAAGTTGACGCCGATGGCAGGGTTGGCCAGCAGCCCCGCCTCGATGGCGTGGAAGCTGTGGTGGATGCCGGTGATGACGATAAGGGAATAGGTGCCGCCAAACACCAGACCCGCCAGCCAGCCTGCCTGCTCATAGAGGGCGCTCAGACCGAACGAGATGCCATCCCCCAGCACCCGCCCGGCGGGGCCGATGAAAAGCAGCGCCACGAAGCCGGTGATGATAACGGTCAAAAACGGGGTGAGGATGAGATCCAGGGCGTCAGGGATGCGCTTGCGCAGCTGCTTCTCCAGGTGGGACATGAACCAGACCGCCAGGAGCACCGGGAAGACAGTGCCCTGGTAGCCGATCATGGCGACATCCAGGCCGAAGAAGTCCATGGTCTTGAAGCCCCCGGCCACGCCCCAGGCGTTGGTCAGGGCCGGGTGAGTGAGGATGCCGCCAAGGGTCGCCCCGAGGTACGGATTGCCGCCGAATTCGCGCGCCGCCGTAAAGCCGATGAGGATCGGCAGGATGATGAAGGCTGCCGAGCTGAACATGTCGAGCATGACGAACAGGGCGCTGTCGGCGTTGACCCAGCCGTAGGTGCGCACCATGCCGAGCAGCCCCATCAGCAGACCGGAGGCGACGATGGCCGGAATGATGGGCACGAAGATGTTGGAGAGGGTCCGCGCCAGACGTTGGGCCACGTTGAGCTTGGCCGTCGCCATGTCGGTCAGCTCCGCCTTGCTGGCGGTGCCGGTCCCGGTCAGGGTGACGAACTCCGCATAGACCTTGTTGACCAGGCCGGTGCCGAAAATGACCTGGATCTGGCCGGCGTTGCTGAAGCACCCCTTGACCCCCTCCAGCTTGTCGATGGCGGCCTTGTTCACCTTGCTGTCGTCCGCCAGCACCAGCCGCAGCCGGGTGGCGCAGTGGGCGGCGCTGACGATGTTCTCCTTGCCCCCGAGCAGGGGCACCAGATCCTGGGCTATCGCACTGATATTCATATTCTTCCTCTTATGACCCGCCACGCTGGCGGGCCCTTGTCACATGAGAGTAGGGGCTGTCGAGCCGGGCTTCTAGCCGCAGATCAACAGCCGTCTGCGCCTGATCGCAAAAATTCATCCAGCCGGGTGCGGGTGGGCAGTGCCGTCATCGCCCCCTTGGCGGTGGTGGCGAGCGCCCCGCAGCCGTGGGCCTGAGCCAGAATGGCGGGCAGCTCGGCCAGCGTCGGCAGCGAGGTCCGTTCGGCCAAGGCCGCCAGCAGCCCGGCAACGAAGGCGTCCCCCGCCCCCGTGGTATCGAGTGGCGTCACTTTGGGCCCCACCCACTCCAGCAACTCGCCACCCAGACGGGCCACCACACCGGCCGCCCCCCGGGTCACCAGCACCAGGGCCGGGCCTGAAAGAGTGGCAAGCCCCGCCGCCAGATCGTCCAGACCGCTCAGCAGTTGCAGCTCCTCCACCGAGAGCTTGACCACGTCTGCGAGGGCCATGGCCTCGCGCACCACGGGCAGCATCTCGGCAGGGTTGCCCCACACCTCTGGCCTCAGGTTGGGGTCGAAGCAGACCCGCCCCCCGACGGCACGGATGGTCGCCATGGCTTGCAGACAACTGCTGCGCACCGGCTCGTTGGCGAGCGCAATGGAGCAGGTCAGCAGCCACTGCCCGGCCTGGAAGACCGGCAGATCGGCGGGGCTCAGGAACTGATCGGCGCTCGGGCGCACCATGAAGGTGAAGCTGCGCTCCCCCGCCTCATCGAGATCCACCAGCACCGTGCTGGTGCGATGGGCCGGATCCTGGATCAGGTGGCGAATGTCGACCCCCTCCCTGGCCAGGGTCTCCCCCATGAAGCGGCCGAAGGGATCCGCGCCGACCCGGCCAATGAAGGCCGATTCCCCGCCGAGCCGGGCAACGCCCACCGCCACGTTGGCCGGTGCGCCACCCGGACACTTGAGGTAGTACTGCTCCCCTTCCGGGATCAAGTCCACTACCGCATCCCCCATTACCCACACACGATTCGTCACCTTGTTGCTACTCCACTGCTGCACAGGATTTGCCGGGGTCAGCCCCGGGTTCTGGGTCCGCATTATCAGCTAAACCGTTTTAGCTAACCAACAGATCCCGGGGCCGCCTGCCATTTTTGTGATCGGGATAACGAACTAGAACCAGGTTTCCATCTGCACGCCAAAGTTCCACTCGCCCCCGGCGGTGAAGTTGCTCTGGCCCATGGCATCGGAGCTGGCGTAGTTGTCGAGCTCGGAGGACCAGTCCATCCAGGTGGCGAACACCCGCAACTCGGGCCGCTCGAAGAAGCCGGCGGTCTGCGCCTTGAAGGTCGGCGCGAAGGTGAGCTTGGTGAAATCGCCGCTCACCGCCTGACGACCCTTGTAGCCCTTGGGATCGAGGTCCATGTACTGCCAGGTCGCCTCGTAAACCAGCTCGACGTTCTGGCTCAGTACCTGGGCCAGGCGGCCATTGAGGGTCACCCAGCGGTACTCGTCCCCCTTCACGTAACGATCCTGGCTGTGCTCGGCCAGCAGGGCCGGGGCGACACGCCAGCGCGGGGCAAGATCGGTGGCGCCAAACACGGCGACCCGCACCGCATCGGCATCCGGCAGCAGCTCGCTGTCGGAGCCCAGCCCCTTGAGCTCGGCACCCAGACCATGGCCATACAGCACCGCCGCCTTGGAGAAACCGGGGTTGATGCCAAAGAAGCTGTCGGCGTGGTAGGCCAGCAGGGTGTGGGCCCCCTTGTTCGCCGCTTCGCTGCCCGCGCCGCCGTCATTGATGCGCGCCTCGTTGTCCTTGGCGGAGAGGCCGTTCAGCATCCACTGCCAGTTGCCAACGCGGTTGTTCATGGTGAGGATGTAGCTCTCGATGTCGGAGAGACCGCTCGCGCTGATGTCGCCGTAGTCGCGCCCGTAGAGGGAGAAGTTCGCCTTCCAGCTGTCGGCCAGCTGCACGTCGTAGACGCCGCCGCCGGTACCGGCCAGGAAGACCACGTCCGAGTCGAGCCAGTGGATATCGAAGTTGTCCCGGTCAAAGCGCTTGCCCGCCCAGAGCACCGAGTGCTGGAAAGGACCGCTGAAGCTCGCCAGATCGCCGATTTCGGCAAACACCTGGCGGGTGTTGAGGCTGGAATCGCTGGCGGTCCAGTCGTTGCTGGTCTCCACCCCGTCCGCCAGCATCAGCTTGTAGCGGGCCCAGCTGCCATCGTCGAAGGTCTGGGTCTTCAGCAGGTTAGCCTCCATGTAGGTGTCATCCTCGTTGCCAAGGCGACCCACGGCGCCGCCCACCGAGCCGGCCGGGGTGATGTAGGGGCCGCCGCGGCCACCATTGCCGTTGCCGTTCACCAGCAGGCCCGAGCGGGCATAGCCGTGGAACTCGAAGCCCTGGGCCCCGGCGGTCTGCTTGTCCACCTTCTCGCTCTGGGCCTTGGCCACCACGGCCGTCTCGCGGGCTTCGTTTGCCTTGCTCTGGGCCTCATCGGCCCGCGCTTCGGCAGCGGTGGCGCGCTCCTCGGCTGCCTGCACCCGCGCCTCCAGCGCCGCCAGACGAGCCTCGATACCACCATCCGCCGCCCACAGCGGGCTGCTCATTCCCAATCCCAGCGCCACGGCCAGCGCCAACTTGCTCTTGAACATCGTCATCGTCCTCACCTGTCTTCTGTCGCCCGTCCGGGCTCTGTTGTTGTTGACGAGCAGAGGATAGCTAAACCGCTTTAGCTGACTCAATATGCCAGCTAAACCGTTTCAGCAGGAGTGTGAGCGGGATAACATTTGTACAGGGGGAATTGGCGGAAGTTGTGAGGAGGATCCCTCATCGGGATCCACTCAATAAGGGGGGATCCAGGCCAGATGGCGGGCAAAAAAAAGCCGGCACATCCGTGCCGGCTTGGGTAACGCGGGTCGCGTTTATTTGGTCAGGTCGTCGAAGAAGCGTTTCACCCCTTCGAAGAAGCCTTCGGATTTCGGCTTGTGGGTCTTGGCAGCGGCGCCGCTGAAGGAGTCGTCCAGCTGGCGTAGCAGATCTTTCTGGGTCTCGGTCAGCTTGACCGGAGTCTCGATCACCACCTTGCACATCAGATCCCCCACCTGGCCGGAGCGCACGGACTTGACGCCCTTGCCCCGCAGGCGGAACAGCTTGCCGGTCTGGGTCTCCGGGGTCACCTTGAGCTTGACCCGACCATCCAGGGTCGGCACTTCAATCTCGCCGCCGAGCGCCGCCGTGGTGAAGCTGATGGGCACTTCGCAGTAGAGGTCGTTGCCGTCACGGACGAAGATCTCGTGCTCGCGCACGTGAACCTGTACGTAGAGATCCCCCGCCGATGCGCCGGTTTCCCCCGCTTCCCCTTCGCCGGAGAGACGGATGCGATCCCCGGTATCGACCCCGGCCGGGATCTTGACCGACAGGGTCTTGGTCTTCTGGTAACGCCCTTCCCCATGGCACTTGCGGCACGGATCCTTGATGATCTTGCCGCGACCGTGACAGTGGGGGCAGGGCTGTTGCACCGCGAAGAAGCCCTGGCGCATCTGCACCTGGCCGGAGCCGTGGCAGGTGGGGCAGGTCTGGGCCTGGCTACCGGTATGGGCACCGGAGCCGTTGCAGACTTCGCAGTGGACCTGGGTCGGGATCTTGATCTCCTTGGAGACCCCGCGCACCGCCTCTTCCAGCGTCAGCTCCATGTTGTAGCGCAGGTCGGCGCCACGGGCCGGGCCGCGACGACCGCCCCCGCGACCACCGAAGATGTCGCCAAACACGTCGCCGAAGATGTCGCCGAAATCGGCGCCACCGCCAAAGCCGCCGTGGCCGCCACCCTGGCTCGGATCCACCCCGGCATGACCGTACTGGTCATAACGGGCACGCAGGTTCTCGTCGGTCAGGACCTCGTAGGCTTCCTTGACCTCTTTGAACTTCTCTTCAGCCCCGGCATCACCCTGGTTGCGATCCGGGTGATACTTCATGGCCAGACGCTTGTACGCCTTCTTGATCTCGCGCTCGTCGGCACCTTTCGACACCCCGAGCACTTCGTAGAAATCGCGCTTCGACATACTCATCCTGTTGCTATATCAGCAGTTACGCAGACGGGCGTTGGTTACCCAACGCCCGTAAATTCATTGACGAATCTGCTCACACTCTTACTACGAAGCCGTGATCAAGGCTCATGTGCTGCTCGGAATCCTCACGTATATCTATACGCTCCGGTTCCTGCGCTGCTCTTTACCTTGCTGACGGCCTCTCGCGACAGACCGTGAACAGATTCTGAGCCGATGGGCGAAGCGGACTTCGCCCATCCGGGTCGGGCTTACTTCTTGTCGTCTTTCACTTCTTCGAACTCGGCGTCGACCACGTCGTCGTCAGCCTTGGCAGAAGAGGAGGACTGACCGGCGTCAGCACCGGCGGCGCCTTGCGCCTGAGCCTGCTGCTGGGCAATTTCCATCAGCTTCTGGGACGCTTCCAGCAGAGCCTGCTGTTTGGCTTCGATGGTAGCCTTGTCGTCACCCTTGATGGCGGATTCCAGCTCGCTCAGGGCAGTCTCGATCTTGGTCTTCTCGTCGGCAGGCAGGGCTTCACCGGCTTCGGTGACCTGCTTGCGCACGGAGTGGACCAGACCGTCAGCCTGGTTGCGGGCCTGCACCAGCTCTTCGAACTTCTTGTCCTCGGCCGCGTTGGCTTCGGCTTCGCGTACCATGCGTTCGATCTCGTCATCAGACAGACCGGAAGAGGCCTGGATGGTGATCTTCTGCTCCTTGTTGGTCTCCTTGTCTTTGGCGGAGACGTGCAGGATGCCGTTGGCGTCGATGTCGAAGGTCACTTCGATCTGCGGCAGACCGCGCGGTGCCGGACGGATGCCTTCCAGGTTGAACTGGCCCAGGGACTTGTTGTCGCTGGCGCGCTTGCGCTCACCCTGCAGCACGTGAATGGTCACGGCAGACTGGTTGTCTTCGGCGGTGGAGAACACCTGGGACTTCTTGGTCGGAATGGTGGTGTTCTTCTCGATGAGCGCGGTCATCACGCTGCCCATGGTTTCGATCCCCAGGGAGAGCGGAGTCACGTCCAGCAGCAGTACGTCGGTCTTGTCACCGGACAGTACGGCACCCTGGATGGCAGCACCCATGGCCACGGCTTCGTCCGGGTTGACGTCTTTGCGCGGCTCTTTGCCGAAGAAGTCGGCCACGGTCTTCTGAACCAGCGGCATACGGGTCTGACCGCCCACCAGGATGACGTCGTCGATCTCGCCAACCGCCAGACCGGAGTCTTTCAGGGCGACACGAACCGGCTCCAGGGAGTCTTTCACCATGTCTTCCACCAGGGATTCCAGCTTGGCGCGGGTCACCTTGATGTTCATGTGCTTCGGACCGGTGGCATCTGCTGTGATGTACGGCAGGTTCACGTCGGTCTGCTGGGCAGAAGAGAGCTCGATCTTGGCTTTCTCGGCTGCATCTTTCAGACGCTGCAGGGCCAGCTGGTCGTTGCGCAGGTCAATGCCCTGCTCGCGCTTGAACTCGTCAACCAGGTAGTTGATGACGCGGTTGTCGAAGTCTTCACCACCCAGGTGGGTGTTACCGTTGGTCGCCAGTACTTCGAAGGTGGTTTCCCCTTCGACTTCGTCGATCTCGATGATGGAGATATCGAAGGTACCGCCCCCTAAGTCATATACGGCAACCTTGCGCTCACCCTTGACCTTGTTGACGCCGTAGGCAAACGCAGCCGCAGTCGGCTCGTTGATGATGCGCTTGACGTCCAGACCGGCGATGCGACCGGCATCCTTGGTGGCCTGACGCTGGGCGTCGTTGAAGTAGGCCGGTACGGTGATGACGGCTTCGGTCACCGGCTCGCCCAGGTAGTCCTCGGCGGTCTTCTTCATCTTTTTCAGCACTTCGGCAGAGATCTGCGGCGGTGCCATTTTCTTGCCTTTCACTTCAACCCAGGCGTCACCGTTGTCGGCCTTGGCGATGGCGTAAGGCATGATTTTCAGGTCACGTTGTACTTCGTCATCTTCGAAACGACGGCCGATCAGACGCTTGATGGCGAACAGCGTGTTCTTCGGGTTGGTGATGGCTTGGCGCTTGGCCGGCTGACCAACCAGGATTTCGCCGTCATCGGCATAGGCAATGATGGACGGAGTAGTACGGTCGCCTTCCGCGTTCTCGATCACGCGAGCATGGTCGCCATCCAGAATAGCGACGCAGGAGTTGGTAGTACCCAGGTCAATACCGATGATTTTACCCATTTGACGAATCTCCAAATACTTTGAATAAACTGGCGAGGGGCTCGCCTTGATACGTTAACGGCTAGGTGGGGCCTGCCACTGTGGCTTTCAAGCTCCCGGCATCAAATTTTTTGTGCCGCCGTGGCCTTGCAACCTATATGGGGTCTCAAGTCGGCGCTTCAAGTCCGGCCCTGAAAAAACCTGCATACAGGCCACTTGACAGCCAAATGACGCCAGACACGTCTTTTGGCGCCACATCCAACAAAAAGCCCGCCAAGCGGCGGGCTTGGTGAGAACAGCGTGATCAGTCAGCGGACTTGGAGACCATCACCATGGCCGGGCGGATGACGCGGCCGTTGAGCTCGTAGCC
Source organism: Aeromonas sp. QDB30 (assembly GCF_027707645.1). NCBI lineage: Bacteria > Pseudomonadati > Pseudomonadota > Gammaproteobacteria > Aeromonadales > Aeromonadaceae > Aeromonas > Aeromonas sp. QDB30. Next base: position 31,109 of record NZ_JAPCIY010000039.1, read on the forward strand.
CTTCTGCATCACGGCGATCACGGTGTTCGGCGCCACATCGGCACTGGGCACCATGCTCATGGCCTGGTGGGCATTGGGGTCAAACGGCTGGTTGGTCGGGTCCAGCGCCACCAGGCCGAACTTGGCCACGCCGCTCTGCATGGATTTCAGGGTCAGCTCGACCCCTTCAATCATCGGCTTGAGGGTGTCGTTCTCCTTGTCCGCCAGCTCGATGGCGCGCTCCAGGTTGTCCAGCACCGGCAAGAGCTCTGCGGCGAACTTCTCCAGTGCAAACTTGTGGGCTTTCTCCACGTCCTGAGCGGCACGGCGACGCAGGTTCTCCATCTCGGCGACGGCGCGAATGGCGCGCTCGCGCTCTTCCAGGGAAGCCTGCTGGGCCGCCTCCAACTGGGCCTCCAGCTCGGCGATGCGGGCCTGCTCGGCTGTCACTTCACTGTCTACATCGGTCGGCTCGACTGGCTGGGCTTCCACTTGCTCCATCGCTTCAACCTTTTGTTCTTCGTGGCTCATGACATCTCCAATATTCAGGGGTTGCGTGTGAGGGTGGCTGGCGTTCAGACAAGCGACACGCGCCAGCAGACCCTGTGTTGGCGCTATTATGGGGACACAGCCCCGGCTTTCAAGGGGAAAAGGGCAGATCGGGCACAATGGCGCCCATCCGCGTGCCAGGCAGCCCCTTTTCGGGGCCGATTGCACCAACCGCCACGGAGGCAGACAAATCCCCGGCAAAGCGCGGTATACTCCCCCCAAGACTCTCCCAGACCCGATAACCTATGGATTCTCCGTTCAAAACCGTTGCCCTCATCGGCAAGCCCCATCACGAGGGGGCCAACCAGACCCTGACCGGCCTGTATCAGTACCTGACCAGCCGTGGCTTTCGCGTGCTGCTGGAGAGCCGGGTGGCCCATACCCTGGGGCTGCTCGGGGAGAACGTGATGGATCTGGTGCAGCTCGGCGAGCAGGCGGATCTCGCCATCGTCGTCGGCGGTGACGGCAACATGCTGGGGGCCGCCCGGGTGCTGTCACGGTTCGATGTGGCGGTGATCGGGGTGAACCGGGGCAACCTCGGCTTCCTGACCGATCTCTCGCCCCAGGATTATCTGCTGCCCCTGGAGCAGGTGCTCTCGGGTCACTTCAAGAGCGAGCATCGCTTCCTGCTGGAGGCCGCCGTCTATCGCCACGGGGAGCGCAAGTCGAGCAACCTCGCGGTCAACGAGGCGGTGCTTCACCCGGGCAAGATCGCCCACATGATCGAATTCGAGGTCTACATCGACGGCAGCTTCATGTACAGCCAGCGCTCGGACGGCATCATAGTGGCGACACCCACCGGCTCCACCGCCTACTCCCTGTCGGCAGGGGGGGCCATTCTCACCCCCAAACTCAACGCCATCACGCTGGTGCCCATGTTCCCGCACACCCTGAGCAGCCGCCCCATCGTGCTGGATGCGGACAGCGAAGTGCGGCTGCTGGTCTCGCCAGACAACCAGGACGACGCCATGCAGGTGAGCTGCGACGGCCAGGTCACCCTGGCGATCCACCCGGGAGACGAGATCCTCATCAAGAAGAGCAGCCACAAGCTTCATCTGGTGCATCCGCTGGATTACAGCTACTTCCACGTGCTGCGCAACAAGCTCGGTTGGGGCAGCAAGCTCTTCTAGCCAGGCACCACCGGTGGCGAGGGTCTACCCCTCGCTGCTTTCGACCAGCCGAGGCTGTGCCGGCTCGAATGCCAGATGCACCCCGTTTCTCCCCGCTTCCTTCACCCGGTACATGGCAGCATCGGCTTTGGTCAGCATCAGTGCCAGGTCAGCCTCGGCACTGGCGCACACGACCCCCATGCTCACCGTAACCCCCTCGCACGGCAGGCAGGCCCCCTGCCGGGATCCCGTCTCTATCTGGCGGCGGATCCGGTCACAGATGTCGCGGGCCATCTGGCCGCTCACGCCGCCCATGATGATGGCGAACTCCTCGCCACCGATGCGCCCCACCAGATCATCCTTGCGTACCTCGGCCACCAGCACCCCGGCCACATAGCGAATGACCTCATCCCCGCAGCCGTGACCAAACTGGTCGTTGACCCGCTTGAAGTGATCGATGTCCAGGACCACCACGCAGCGCGTCTGGCCAGGCGTAGCCCCCTCTCCCTGCCTGAAGAGACCGCGCCGATTAAGCACCCCGGTGAGGGGATCCCGCTCCGAGAGCGCCAGCAATGCCTCCTCCGTCTCCACATAGGCCACCAGAGGCAGCAGCAACACCGAGCCGATGGTCAGCACCATGTGCATGAAGAAGATGAGATCGAGCCAGCCTCCGTCTCCCATCCGCCCTTCGGCTCCCAGCAAGAGCAGCCCCCCCCCTGACTCAGCAGGATGGTGAAATGCAGCAGGTAAATGAGCGCCACCACATGGAGCACCCGCTTCTGTTGCCGGCCGAGAGAGACGATGAGGCAGGCGCACCACAGGTACAACATCGACTCCATCAGAGCCAGCACAATGCGCACGGGGGCGAGGCTGGACAGTCCCAGATAGAGCAGCAGCAACACCGCCACGCCTCCCCCCACGGCACGGGGATGCCATGCGCGCTCGTAAAGCGCACAAAAACCGGCGAGCAACAGCAGGATGCTCATGAGCGAGACCAGGCCGCCGACCCGGATGCCCAGCGCCGGATACCCTCCCAATACCCCCAGACTGAGCAGCAGGATGGAGAGGGAGAAGAGAAAAGCGGAGAGGGACCAGTACAGAAAGTTGCCTCGACCCGGCTTCAGGGAGTGGATGAACAGCATGATCAGCCCCGACATCAGGTTGATTGCCAGGGAGATCAGCAGCAGGGTCGGGGTATGGATCATCGTGACGCATCCTTGCGAAGAGGTCTGTACACAGCCCAGGCTCAACCAGGACTGTTTCGAGTGTGTCTCAGCCAGCCACTCACCACAAGAGAGCCCCTCGAGGTGGCTTCTCGCATCGCCTCAGCCCATGCCAGGTACGCAGGTTGATTTTGCAGGCCATCTGATCGGCGTCACACCCATGCCGCGGCCTTGACATCCTTGCCCTCCCCCTGTTTCGCAAAAATCCTCCCTGCCCACTTTACTGTATATAAGACCAGTATATACTGGATGCATACACAGTAATGTTGACCCATACAGGATGAGACCATGCTGACCCAGCTGACCGTCAACAACTTCGCCATCGTCAAGTTTCTCGAGCTCGATCTGCAACCGGGGATGACCTGTATCACCGGGGAGACCGGGGCGGGCAAATCCATCGCCATCGACGCTCTGGGGCTCTGCCTGGGAGAGCGCGCCGAAGCCAGCATGGTGCGCCCTGGCAGCGACAAGACCGAGGTGAGTGCCCGCTTCCTGCTGGAGGGTAATCCTGCCGCCCGGGCCTGGCTCGCCACCAACGAGCTTGAAAATGACGGTGAGTGCATCGTCCGGCGGGTACTGTCTGCCGAGGGGCGCTCTCGCAGCTATATCAACGGGGTTCCCGTCCCCCTCGCCCAGCTCAGGAACCTGGGTCAACTGCTGGTCAACGTCCACGGTCAGCACGCTCACCAGATGCTGCTCAAACCCGATTACCAGCTCGCCCTGCTGGACGGCTACGCCGGTCATCATCTGCTCCTCGACGATGTGCGCCGCCACTACCAACAGTGGCGCCAGTTGCAAAACGAGCTCAACCGGCTCAAGGCCGAGCAGCAGCAGCGGGAAGCCCGCCGTCAACTCATCGAATACCAGGTGCAGGAGCTGGACGAATTTGCCCTTCAGCCGGGAGAGTTTGAAGAGATTGAAGAGGAGCATCAGCGGCTCGCCAATGGCACCGAGCTGATGCAGGAGTGCGGGTATTGCCTCGATCTGCTCTATGACAATGAAGAGACCACCATCGCCGGTCTGCTGCAGACGGCGGTGGACAGGGCCGAGACCCTGGTCGGCATGGACAGCCGGCTTGGCAACGTGCTCGGCATGCTCAACGAAGCCCTGATCGGCGTACAGGAGAGTCACAGCGAGCTGCGCAGCTATCTCGACCGGCTGGAACTGGATCCAGAGCGCTTCAACGAGCTGGAGAACCGCCTCTCCAAGGCCATCAACCTGGCACGCAAGCACCATGTCAAACCGGCGGAGCTGGCCCACTACCATCAGGAGCTGGCCAGCGACCTCGCACGCCTGCACTCCGACGAAGAGCGACTCGAGGGGATGGAAGACGAGCTGGCCTCGGCCCGCCAGGCCTTCGTGCAGGCCGCCGAGGCCCTGAGCCAGAGTCGCCAGCGCTATGCCGAGGAGCTTGGCGCGAAGGTAAGCGCCAGCATGCACGAACTGGCGATGCCCGATGGCCGCTTCGCCATCGAGGTGCGACCCGATGCCCAGAGCAGCCTCTCGCCCCTTGGCATCGATCGGGTGGAGTTCATGGTCACCACCAACCCGGGTCAGCCCATCCAACCCCTTGGCAAGGTGGCTTCCGGCGGCGAGCTGTCGCGTATCAGCCTCGCCATCGTGGTGATCAGTGCACGCAAGATCTCCACCCCGACCCTTATCTTCGACGAAGTGGATGTGGGGATCAGCGGCCCGACCGCCGCCGTGGTGGGCCGCCTGTTGCGCCAGCTCGGCGAATCCACCCAGGTGATGGTGGTCACCCACCTGCCCCAGGTGGCAGGCAAGGGTCACCAGCACATGGTGGTGAGCAAACACACCGACGGCAAGACAACGGAAACCCAGATGCAAGCGCTCACCCAGGGCGCCCGGCTCAACGAACTGGCCCGCCTGCTGGGGGGCGATCAGATCACCGACAACACCCTGGCCAACGCCCGTGAGTTGCTCGCAAGCTGACCACGGGGCGGACGGGATGCCCTCCCGTCCATGTCGGCCCTTTCAGATTGACCGAGTCATCATCGCGGTGGCCTGTTGAAGCCTCTTGCCGACGGCGCCGGCCTGGTTGACCGATGCCGTGAGCCGCAAGAAAGAGGGGCTGCCCTGGCTAATCCGCGGCACGTGTCTTGATGCTCAGTCTGAGCCTGTCAGCCTGGTCATCACCCAGTCGGGCTTCCATCGCCATGGTCAGGACGCCACTCATCTTCGTTGCACTCATTCACATATCGAACGGCCCCATCCCTTCATTTTCCATTCAACTCAGTCTGTTATGATGATGTAAACGGACTCGGTACCTTCAGTTGCCATCGACAGAAGGTGACGCTTGATGCAAACACACCGGGTTCGTTTGAGCTGACATTTCGCGGGAAGGGAGGATGGGAGCGCGCTTCCGCCGTCTGACCCGCACCTGCCAAGGAGAACTGCTTATGAGCCCGACCAATATTGTGCTGTTGCTGGAAGGCAAGGATTACGAGCAGGAGACACTGGCCAAGGCGAGCCGTCTGGCACAAGGGCTGGGCGCCAACCTGACCTTGTTGCACCTGACCCACAGCAGCAAGACCCGTCGCAATAGTCTGTCCCTGTCACAAGAGGAGCGCAGCGCCCAGGGCACCCTGGATGCCAAGGCGATCATCAGTGAACTCATCACCCAGCTGTCTCATCCGGTGGATTACCAGTGTCTGGTGGTGGATGACGTGGTGCCGGATCTACAGCGCTGGCTGGCCGCCCACCCCGCCGATCTCTTGCTGGTCGGCAGCCGTCATCACTGGATGGAGGGCTCGCTGGCCCGCCTGCTCCTCTACAAACTGCCCCTCGATATCCAGATCTGCCACGAGCCTCACGCCGCCTTGCTCAAAGCCGTCGGTTGACACCACAAGACCCGCTCCCTGAGCGGGTCTTCTTGTTTCTGACGCCCCGCCGTCATCCTCCCCCAGCTTGACCTCCTCCACTGCGTCACCGCCAGAACCACACGATTTCTTACACATTGCTCGCTTCTTTTTGAGGGCCATTTGCTGCACGATATGGCCCTTGCACGCCTTCGCTCGTTTCGTTCAGGTGATAAATGAAAGCTCTTCGAAAACCCGGCAAGCTCGCCCTGCTCGCCCTTGTGCTGATCCCTCTCGTCACCTGGCTGGCCTGGCCAGGCAACACACCGGACCCGGTACTGACCGCAACGGTTACCCGACAGGATGTGGAGCAGACGGTGCTCGCCAGTGGCGTACTGCAGGCCATCGAGCAGGTGGATGTGGGGGCTCAGGTCTCGGGTCAGGTCACCTATCTCGCGGTGGAAGCGGGTCAACAGGTCAAACAAGGAGAGCTGCTGGCGGAGATCGATCCCCTGATCGCCCAGAACAACCTCAAGACCGCCGAGGCGGAGCTGGCCAGCCGCCGCGCCCAGCTCAAGATCAAGCAGGCACAGCTCAAACAGAACGAGCTTGCCTGGCGCCGCCAGCAGCAGATGTTTCGGCAGGAAGCGAGCTCTCGTGCGGATCTGGAGAGCGCCGAAGCCCAGCTTGCCGTCACCCGGGCCGAGCTGCAAAGCGCCCAGGCCGACATCGACAACGCCATCATCAAGGTGGAGCGCGCCAAGACGGAGCTCGGCTACAACCGCATTCAGGCCCCCATGGATGGTACCGTCGTCTCCATTGTCACCCGGCAGGGGCAGACCCTGGCCGCCAGCCAGACGGTACCGACCCTGCTCAAGCTCGCCAATCTCGACACCATGACGGTCAAGGCCCAGATCTCCGAAGCGGACGTCACCCGTGTCAAGGCGGGCATGCCGGTCTATTTCACCCTGATAGGGGATCCGGATACTCGCTACCACGGTACCCTGCGCACGGTCGAGCTGGCCCCCACCAACATCAATGAGCAGACGGCCAGCACCACAGCCACCAGCAATGCGGCCATCTACTACTATGCCCTGTTCGATGTGCCCAACCCCGGCCATCAGTTGAGGGTCGCCATGACGACCCAGGTCACCATCGTACTCGGCGAGCGCAAGCAGGTACTGACGATTCCCCAGACCGCCCTCGGCAAGAAGATCGGCGACAACGAGTACGAGGTCAGCCTGCTCAAGGCAGGGGACCAGAGAGAGACCCGCCGCATCAAGACCGGCATGAAGGATGACATCAAGATTGAGGTGGTGAGCGGCCTGACCGAGCAGGAGAAGGTGATCCTGGAGCAGGGCAAGCCGGCCCTGCACGATGAAGGGGAGATGGAGCCGTGAGCGAGCCCCTGATCCGTAAGCGCCCCTAGATCAGCACCTGTTTTTCGGACAATACGCTCGTCACACTTAACCTCATCGTTTCTTCATCGAGG